>CALHBW010000504.1 GCA_937930625.1 uncultured Saprospiraceae bacterium
TTAATTAAACTTTAAATCACGCGGAGAACGCAGAGGTCGCAGAGATTTATATTGTTTCTCTGCATACTCTGCGTACTCTGCGTACTCTGCGTACTCTGCGCTCTCTGCGTGCAATAATTTGACATTCATTAACTCGAAAAAATTTAACAGAAATGTGAGTTTTACATTTTACATTTCAAAAAAGTGTCAACTACTTTCACAGCAAATTTAAACATGCCAAATATTAGGCAATTAGAAATAGCAGGCATTTTTGAAGTGGCTGCTATTTTTTTTTGTATTAATTTTATGACAATTTTTATGAAACGAAAAAATAAAATTATCGTAGTAGATTACAAACCAAAATGGGCAGAACAATTCGCTGAATTACGCGATTTGCTGTTGCGTCATGTGAATGAAGAAGATATTATCAGCATCGAACATGTCGGCAGTACATCCGTAGTCGGTTTGAAAGCCAAGCCAATTATCGACCTCGACATCATCGTAGCAGATGCGGAACGCATGAAAAAAGTAATCGCTCAACTCGCTAAATTGGGCTATAAACACATCGGTGACTTGGGTGTTACAGGCAGGGAAGCCTTCAAACGTCCGCCTGAAAATATACTCACGGATGGTACGGGACGTAAGTGGTTTGAGCATCATTTGTATGTCTGCCAAACGGGAAGTATCGGACTGCGAAATCACCTCGCGCTGCGCGATTATCTGCGCGAACATCCTGAGAAAGTGGTGGAATACGGTAATTTGAAACAAGATTTAGCCGAAAAATATCCCTACGATATTGATGCCTATATTGAGGGAAAAACGGATTTCATTACCAATGTTTTAATTGAAATGGGCTTGAACGAAAACGACCTTTCTATCATTCGGAAGGATAATGAAAATTAGTTACTCTACCCTACTAAAAACATTTTTCATGATACGAGTTAAAAAGTTAGACTCAAATATACCTAAAACTCGTCTGCCATTTGCAAAATCTATCGATACCCCACATCTTTTTAAATGTCGATATTTTTAAAACAAAAAATATTTCTATATTTTTATTTTACTTAAAAAATAGTATTTTATAAATTAAGAATATTTTAAATAAAATAAAAAATATAAGTAGTCCGTTTGCTAAACTTTTTAAGTTTCGTAAACGTAAGCGGAGAACAAATTTTTGTAATTAACTAAAAATCAGTGCATTACTTACGTTTACCAAACTTTTTGAAGTTTAGTAAACGGGGTACTCAAAGATGTGGGGTATCGTTAGATTTTGCAAATGGCAGACGAGTTTCGAGTAAACTAAAAGGCTCATATTATGATTTTAAGTAGAGTAGAGTAAAAATTAGTGATTCATTTTATAGATAAAAATTAAATTTGATGTTGTATAAAATTAAAAATTTGCTCACACCACTTATTCCATCGAAAGAAAATCGTCGGGCAGATTTTTTATTTCAACAACAAAAAACTCCTTCAATTTATCACTATCATATCCGAAAGACAGCAGGAACAAGCATCAATTTTGCTTTCCTGGCACATTCCGGCGCAGCCGACATCAATGATTTTTACCAACAATTAGCACAAAAAAATAATCAACGACTTATCGCCAATGACCGCGTATTTGTAGGATGGAATCGGCGATTGATTGAAGGCGGAAAATACTTTTACGCCTTTTCTCACGCGCCTGTACATGAGTTGAATATTCCGAAAAATACCTTTACATTTACTTGCTTGCGCGACCCTGCACGTCGGGTCATTTCTCACTATAATATGTTGTGTTATTATCAGAAAAATAATATCCCACATCCGTGTATGCGTGTGGAGGGCGCGTGGTTGGGCGATTCCTTGGATGATTTTCTGGAAAATATCCCAAAAAATCATTTAATGAATCAATTATATATGTTTTCAAAAAATTATAATCTCGAAGAAGCCGAAGAGCGTGTACGGGCATGTTCGTATTATTTTTTTACGGAAAATATAGAACAAGGCATCGCAGATTTATCCGCTAAATTAGGGCTTGAATTAGAGCTTTCCCATCAAAAAAAATATGACTTTTCTGCGCCTGTCAGCGAATCACAATTGACACATTTGAAAGAAAAATTAGCTCCCGAATATCGCCTGATGAAGCGATTGAGAACGTAAAACGATTTTGCAAATCGTTACGCACCCCATCGGTAAGAACGATTTGCAAAATCGTTTTACGTTTTCAAACTTCTATTTTCAAGCCATCATAAGCCAATGCCACATTCGACGGCAATTCACGACTAACCGCCTCATGCGTTCCCAAAAGATGGCTCATATGAATAAAATAAGTTTGCTCGGCTTGAAACTCTTCGGCGAGCGCGAGGGCTTCTTCTAAGTTGAGGTGAGAGTGATGTTCCTTTCGTCGCAAAGCACTCAAAACGAGTGTTTTTGTACCGCGTATTTTTTCTTTTTCTTGCGGCGAAATGGTTTTTACATCAGTCAAATAAGTGAACCCGGCAAAACGAAAGCCCAATACGGGAAGGTCGGCATGCATCACTCCAATCGGCTGAATTTCAATACCTTCTACTACGAATTTTTCATCCTTTGAAATGGTATTTAACTGAATCAAGGGCGCGCCGGGATAAAATGGCGGTGTAAAAACATATTGATACTCACGCTTCAATGCCTGCTGTACACGTTCGGTGGCATACACTTGCATATCACGCTGAAATCGAAAATTAAACGGACGTACATCGTCCAAACCTGCGATGTGGTCTTTGTGTTCGTGTGTAAAAAGGACGGCATTGACACAAAATTCATCCAAATCGTGATGCACCTGCTCGCGCAACATTTGCTGCCTGAAATCCGGTCCGGTATCAATGACAATTATTTTGCCCTGCGTCTCAATCATCACGGATGTACGAAGCCGCTTATCGCGCGTATCAGCCGACTGACACACCGCACAAGTACAACCAATGACAGGAACACCCTGCGAAGTCCCCGTTCCCAAAAAAGTTATTTTCATTCTTCAACAGTGGACGGGTTTTCAACAATTTCTTCACTCACCTCTCTCGTCTCAAGTCCCTCTTCTCCCATCTCTCTCGTCTCTTCACTCACCTCTCCCGTCTCAATTCTCTCTTCTCCCATCTCGTCTCTCTCCTCTCTCGTCTCAATTCTCCCCTCTCTCGTCTCAAGTCTCTCACCTAACACCTTCTTTTTCAGTTTTTTATAAAACTCAAGTGGTTTTTCTGTCAGTTTTTCTTCATTGACCTCAACATTCGCCAATACATCCAAAAGACTGTTGATACGTGCCTCGGTATCGAAAAATTTATTGACTACGATCACATTTTTTGTCTCTACGATACAATATCCTGACTTAAAATTCCCTTTAGCATAACGGATAGTATATTCCAGCTCCTCAAAAATATTTTCGATTTTTTTTAGTGTGTATGTTGTATATTTGAACATTTTTTAAAATCGTTGATTCGTTACTCGTTAATTCGTGATTCGTTTCAAAGATAAGTTTAATTTTAGAATTATTAAAAACGTAGCATCGCGCGTGTGTATAACAAATTGCACAAGAGGTGGTTTTCACGCGGAGAGCGCAGAGTACGCAGAGGACTGATAATCAAATATCTCTGCTTACTCCGCGAACTCTGTGTGAGATAATTTGTGCAATTTGTTATACACACTATCGCGCGTTACGTTTTATACAAATACGAATTATTTCATGAAGCAAATAATAATACTGCTGCTTTTGTTCATGCCAATATGGATGCAGGCACAAGGCGATTTGACAGACGGCAAAACTATCGGCAGCAATCAGGATGCACGATTTCGATTGACTTTATTGGCGGGTTTTAATGCCTCGCAAATTGATGGGGATTGTTCGGGCGGATTCAATAAAATTGGATTTAACGCCGGAGGGCAAGTGAATATCCTCTTGGATAGAACAGACTGGGTCGGGCGTTTTCAACCGAGTATTGGTATTGGGTTTACCCAACTCGGCAGCAGAACTATCGGCAATGATTTTGTCTCCGGTACGAGCAATACAGAGTGTATAATTATTGACCCTCAACTTTACGAATTGGCATATGCACAAATCCCTGTCATGCTCCATTATATCGACCAACGTTGGGTGTTCAGTGCCGGACTTGCTTACGGTAGATTGGTCAATTTTAAGTATTCCGAAGCCGGTGTCGATTTTACAGATGCTAAGGTCGAAGCTTACAGAGCCAATGACACCAATTTCATCGGCGGCATGACCTATTATGTCACCCGCAATATCGGTATCAATATTCACTGGGAACATTCCCTATTCAGTATCAATAGCATCGGACGACAAGTGCATCGGCTGGTAACATTCCGCGCAGCTTACACGTTTTAATGCGACAATGCGATAATGATGTAATGCGACAATGTTAATGAGTGAATGGTTTCAATGAGTGAATGAGTGAATGGTTTCAATGAGTGAATGATTTTAATGGGTGAATTTTTGAATGGCTTTTTATTTTTTTTGTATAAAATCAAATGTTATGAGAAGTGAACAAGAAAAACAAGATTTTGTAGAACAACTACGGAAAAGAATTAAAAAATGGGTTGTTAGAGTACTTGATTTTTGCGAACAACTTCCCGTCAATGCAGTAACGAGAGTCATTAATTTTCAGCTAATTAAATCATCTACATCCACAGGTGCAAATCACAGGGCAGCTTGTCGTGCAAGGTCTAAAAAAGAGTTTTTTGCTAAAATAAGTATCGCCGTTGAAGAAGCCGACGAATCGCAATATTGGTTAGAAATAATTGAAGCCAAAGGAATAAAAGTTGATGAAACTGAACTGGAGTCTTTGTTGAAAGAAATAGACGAAATAATTAGAATATTATCCAAAGCAAGAAATAGTGCAACTTCAAAGTAGTGCCGTTAGCCGTTATTCGTGTACTCGTTATTCGTTTTGCAATCTATTGATAATGAGTGATTTATTATCAAAAATAACTGTCCGTTACTTCAGAAGCAAATTCACTCATTGAAAAATTCACTCATTCACCCATTGAAATCATTCACTCATTAAAACCATTCACTCATTCAAAATTCACTCATTCACCCATTAAAACCATTCACTCATTCAAAATTCACTCATTCACTCATTGAAATCATTCACTCATTGAAATAAAGGAACGATATGAAAAACCACCTTCTACTTATACTCTTATTTGCTTTTATTTGTGCTTGCTGTGGTGATGATGAAATGCCATCAGACGATACGGGTGGCGGAGGCGATCCGGGTATTGACCTGACGGGAATTGACTACACGCCCACACCCTACGATTTCCCGACGCCAATGTTCTTTCCCGAACCGAATTTACCTGCGGATAATCCGTTGACACAGGAAGGTATTGAGCTGGGCAGACGCTTGTTTTATGACCCGATATTGTCGGCAGATAGCACGATGTCTTGTGGCAGTTGTCATAATCCCGCATCGAGTTTTGCGGATAATCTGGTGACGCCTTTTGGCATTGACGGTGAGTTCGGATCGCGCAATACAATGGCTTTAATCAATCTGGCTTTCGTTCCGAATCTTGAGTTCAATTGGGATGGAAAATTCCCCGAATTGGATGTTCAAGCCATCGAACCGGTAGAAAATCCGATTGAATTGCATGAGGATTGGGATAATGTAGAGACCAAACTTCGTCGCCACGCGACTTATCGCGCGCTTTTCCGCGAGGCATTTGGTATCGAAAATTCTAATGACATCACGCGCGAGCTTGCTGCGGATGCCATTGAACAATTTGAACTGACGCTCGTAAGTTCCGACTCTTATTATGATAAGGCAGTGGTACGTGTCGAACCGGGAACTTTTTTGGAGGAAAATGAATCACGCGGTATGAAACTTTTTCAAGACGAAGGCGCGACGGGTTTGAAGGATGCACAATGCTGGCATTGTCATAGTTTTGGCGCGAATAAAACGCTGTTTACCAATGGCGGTTTTTTTAATAATGGCTTGGATTCAGTAGGTTTACTGACTGAATTTCAAGACTTTGGACGTGGTGGAGTAACAGGTGATTTGGGCGATAACGGACGTTTCAAAGCACCGACATTACGCAACATCGCGCTGACTGCACCTTACATGCACGATGGACGATTTGCAACACTTGAAGAAGTAATGGACCACTACGCCGATGGCGGACATCCTGCCCCCAATGTAGATGCTTTTGTTCCACTGATTGATTTGGACGAGCAGGAGAAAGCAGATATTATTGCCTTCTTGCACACGCTGACAGACACTACATTCACACAGAATCCGGCATACCAAAATCCGTTTGAATGAAAATATTAGAAATGAAAATGAAAATGAAAATATTGAAATGAAAATTGAAATGAAAATATTGAAATGAAAATTATGAACTAATTGGCGATTAATATTGTATTTGTTTTACGGATAAACGAATAACGAGTACACGAATAACGAATCCACGAATAACGAATAAACGAATAACGAAATCAAAAATGATAAAAGATATTTTAGAAAAATCTCAACAAGAAAAACGCATTATTGGTGTTTGGGTGTATGGAGATGATAATGGTTTTTGGAGTGGTTATGTGAAGGAACTGACGGAGGAGTTTATTATTTTTCAGCATTTCACTAAATATGGCGAACCGGATGGCTTGGTCATTGAAAAATTGGAGAGTATTCAATCCATTGATTTTAATGATGATTATACGAATGTCATGCAATACCTCATCGACCGCAATGGCATCAAGATAGAAGATATTGAGGTTGAGATTCACCACGCGCACTCTTGGCAAACGGATGTTTTAGAACCATTCATCGGAAAGAAAAACCGAATCGTACAAATTCAGGTGAATCGCGATAGTTTTTATAGCGGTTTTGTGGAATGGGTGGATCAAGAGAATCTTATATTGCGTATTGTCGGCACAAACGGAGAAGATAAAGGAAAATCATTCTTTCGAATAGAAGACATCAATGGTATTCGGGTGAATAGTAAAAATAATCGCCGAAAAATGACGCTTTATAAATGGCGCGAACGAAAACAAAAGTCAGACGTTGCTGTCTGATTGTTGGGTATGCCGATGTGCATACATCGCTGCCCCGATAATCCCCGCATTATTTCTAAATTGGGCGACTTCTATCGGCACATCTACGGTTAGTATATCTTTGAATTTGTCGAATTTTTTGCTCAAACCACCGCCAATAATGAAATAATTGGGCGAACAAATTCGCATGAGATGATTTAGGAAAAAATCAAAGCGTGTTGCCCATTCTTTCAATTTCAAATCCTCGCGTTTGCGTGCAGAGTCAGCCGCATAACGCTCAATGATTTCGCCATTGGTGTGAAAAATATGCCCCAACTCTATATTAGGCACCAACATGCCATCCTGAAACATGCCCGACCCCAAGCCCGTCCCAATCGTAATCATAATCACTTTACCCGATTTAGCGCGCCCCGCACCGAGTTCCATTTCTGCAACCCCCGCAAGGTCTGCATCATTTCCAACATAAAAAGGCATACCATTGCAAGCTTCCGAAAATAGCTTATCTGCTTGTGTACCAATCCACTGCGGACTGATATTGCCGGCTGTACGGCACTCACCGTCAATGACGACCGCCGGAAGGCTACACCCGACAGCACCTTGCCACTCAAAGTGTCTAACCAGCTCACGAACTGTATCTGCTACCGCGTCAGGCGTACTCGGTTGGGGAGTGGGGATTCGATGACGTTCTGTCAGCAATTCGCCTGTTTGTGTGTTGACTATCGCGCCTTTTATGCCCGAACCGCCTATGTCTATTCCTAAAAGCTCCATATGTGAAAATTCCAAGTACTAAGTACCAAATTCCAAGTGCCAAATTCCTTGTAGTACGTGGGCGCAAGCCGGAGGCATTACGCTACGTTTTATCCAATTTCGGTTGGAGTATTTGTTTTTTGGTGCTTGGATTTTGTACTAATGGTTTAATTCGTAATTCATTGACAATTAAAAATTACAGTAAGCCATTGTAATATGTTCGCCAAATGAATAGTTGCAAATTCATAGAGAATAATTTATTGTTTTTAATTTTTATAAATTATTAATAATAAATAAAATACAAAGTATTATTTTGAATTAATTATCAATTCTACTATTCTACATTCTCAATTATCAATTTGGCGAAGACATTGTTCCTTGCCCCTCATTATTTATTTTATAAAACAGGCAGTCAAAATAACTATTTAGTTATTTGACTGCCTGTTACTTATGTGCCTGATAAAATTTGATGAAGAAGGTTTTATTCTTCATCACCATTTCATATAAAGAAAAGCCTCGTTAATGAATAATGAGATTTTGTAGGGCAGCAGAGATAGCTATATCTCTACTGCCCTATATCCCATCCTTGTCATCTATTTATCTCAATTATGCTACTCATTCAATTTAACAAATCTCATAGCGGAGCTACGCCAGTTATTGCCTTGAATGGATAGTACGTAAGTAGCTGCCGGTAGTCGGCTTGGGTCAACAGTGATGAGGTTGCTGCCACCGAATACGGTGATTGGCATTTC
>CALHBW010000505.1 GCA_937930625.1 uncultured Saprospiraceae bacterium
TACCATCTTGGCTGCTTCTTTTACACTTATTTTCCGCCTTGAAATCAGTTATTTATCCCGATAAACGCCTTCTTTCAAGACGAAAACTAAGTATAAAATAACCTACCCAAGATGGTAAACTTATTTATGCCGCGTTCCTAAGATTTTAATCGTGCATTCTAATCCAATATTCTTTAGTCCAAAGTTTATTATAAATCTAAGATTGCATTTGGCTCGAATTGCAACGGAATTGTGCTTGAATTTGAATCTACACACTATCATTCTTTGTATAGTTCAAATGTATGCAGAATTTTATTGACATGTAATTCGTTTTTTATTAAAAATAAACCAAGCAGCTATTTTTTTGTTATTGGTAAATAACTGTTAATTAATCAATTAATTTCAATGCCTAAAACTAATTCTAACTAAATATGACACCAATTCTAATAGAATTTATTTCCAATTTTTCGTCAAATGAATTAAAAAAATTTGACCGCTTCATTGAAAGTCCTTATTTCAATACAGATAAATCACTGATAAAATTACATAAATTATTAAAAAAACATGTCATAGATTCAAATGAATTAAGATCCGAATTTCGTCTTCGACTCTATGAAAAGTTGTTTCCGAACGACCGCATTTCAGCTAATCAATTGAGCATGAGGCAGAAAGGGGTCTTGGATGCAACAATGGGAAAGTTAACGGCTTTGGTCAAAAAATTTTTGACCGTTGAGGTATTGGAAGAAAACAAGATTCATTACAATATGTTGTTGTGTGATAAATTGGCAAAAAAGCGACATTTCCGGTCTTTGGAACGCCACCTGAAAAAAGAGCAAAAACAACTAAAGAGCAACAAACAAGAAGGCATTGATTTTCATTTTTATGCCTACCAACTTGAAATGTCACAGCTCAATTTATTGTATCAGCAAGGCATGATTATCAAGGAAGATAATTTGCCGGAATTGGTGCATAGTTTTGATTTGCATTATTTGATACAAAAACTTGATTTCCAACTAACTGCACTCTCTTTAGCAGGCGTTTCCGACAAGAAAGTATATGATTTTGAGGTCTTTAAAGCAACTCGTCCGCTGTTGGCATTGAAGCAATATGCGACACATCCCGTCATTCAGGTATATACGGCGGCGATACACATGATGCAGACGCGCGAGCAGTCAGCATATGATAATTTACTGGATTTATTGAATGAATTTGAGGCACAGATTCCGCGTGACAATTTGGTGGATTTTTATAAAATTGCGACTACATTTTGCGCGCGTCGCATACGAGAGGGAAAACCGGAATATCACAGACATACTTTTGATTTGTATAAGATTATGGAAAAGAAAGACCTTTTGCGCGAAGGGGATTTTATCCCGATTAGCAAATTGAAAAATATTATTAGTATTAGTTGTCATGTCGGCGAATTTGAATGGGCTTCGGAGGTCTTGGAAATGTGCAAACCTTTTATTCGTAAGCCGGTACGCGAATCGGTGTATCAATTTAATCTGGGAGCGATTGCATTTTATCGAAAAAATTATCGTCAGGCGGTGAGTCATTTTATTCGGGTGGATAAGGTCGATCCGAATTATGATATAAATTGCCGGATGCAGATTTTGAAATCGTATTATGAGTTGGATGCCGATTATGATGAGCGTACGATGCAGCAATTTCGTTCTACAAAACGTTTTATACACGATAATAAATCATTGAAAATCAATGGAAAACAAGGTTGGGAAAACTTCGTGAGTGCAGCCGCCAATCTCTATAAAGTTCGTCACCAGTACGGTAAAATCACCGTTGAACGTGTACAACAGCAGATTGATAATTTTAAATCTATTAATGATAAACGCTGGTTGTTGGAGAAGATGAACGAATTGAACTGAGTAGTCATTCAAGTTATACTGTGAACGGCATAAATTTCGGAAAATATTAACATCTATATTTCACGCAGAGCGCGCAGAGGTAGTGCTATAAATGTGGCACTACGGTGAAAATTGTGGGTCAGAAAATATTGGACTTTGATTTCGCCCGAAAATTCCTCTAAACACGGCTGACATTTTGCAAATCTAACGATACCCCACATCTTTTTAAATGTCGATATTTTTAAAACAAAAACTATTTCTATATTTTTATTTTATTTAAAAATAGCATTTTATAAATTAAGAATATTTTAAATGAAACAAAAAATATAAGTAGTCCGTTTGCTAAACTTTTTAAGTTTCGTAAACGTAAGCGGAGAACAAATTTTTGTAATTAACTAAAAATCAGTGCATTACTCACGTTTACCAAACTTTTTGAAGTTTAGTAAACGGGGTACTCAAAGATGTGGGGTATCGATAGATTTTAAAAATGTCAGGCGACAGCGTTGGTTTATCTTGTTGATTATTAAACTTTTACACAACTTAAAAAATTCTAATTCATTAAAGGTAATTAAATTTAAAACACAAACGTTCTCGCCTGACATTTCAAAAATGTCCGTCGAGTAAGCCTCCCGAAAGATTAAAAATCTATCAATTACGCATGATTGAAATTTTCTTGCGTTCACCCTAATCCATGCCCCCTAATTTCATAGAATCAGGATTTTTCTCAATGGAACATGTTCCATTGGAGGTTTTCATATTTCATTTGAATTATTTTTTTGATAAAAATAAAAAATTTTCACACATAAAAATACATCGCAGTATTGCGGTGTATTTTTGTTTTTTATAATGTCTAATGAGCGAAATTGAATAATAATGTTTAATTTTGTTGAAACGACAACTACAACACAAAAAAACAACCACACTACAACACCATGACACCACAACACGAATAAAAATGAAAATAGCCATAGGCTGCGACCACGCCGGATTTCCCTACAAAAAAGCCGTGACAGATTTATTGGAAAATAAAAAAATCGCCGTACTTGACCACGGAACAAACTCATTGGATTCAGTAGATTATCCTGACTTTGTGCATCCGGTAGCGAATGATGTAGAATCCGGTACGGCACAATTCGGCGTTGTCATCTGCGGCAGTGGCAATGGTGTAGCCATTACCGCCAATAAACATGCAGGTATTCGCGCCGCACTCTGCTGGAATACCGAACTTGCTGCCCTTGCCCGTCAACACAATAATGCTAATGTCATTGCCATTCCTGCTCGCTTTGTTTCGGAAGAAAAAGCGGTGGAAATGGTCGAAACATTTCTCAATACAAAATTTGAAGGTGGACGCCACGCACGACGCGTAGGCAAAATTGCCTGTGAATAAATAAGTTTAAGTTTAAATTCTCGGATTTGGCGTAGCCAAATCATTCATTTTTAAACTTAAACTTATTCTTAAACTTAAACTTCAAAGGGAACTATGAAAAACCAATTCATCATATTATTGCTCCTCATTTCCTCATTTGCCTACGGGCAATCCGATACGATTGTCATGGAAAGCGTGACTTATGATACCTTGATTACGGTCAAGGTAGTCAAGAAAATAACGCTTGAAAAGACAGTTGACGGGCGCAAGGTCACGGACGTCGTGCAAGAGGAAACTATCGCTTCCGAAGAATTACTTTTTAAAGATAAAAAACCTCCGCGTGTCAACGAGCGACGCATTAATGCCCGAAGACCTGACCGCACTCGCCCTCCAATGGTCAAAACCAAACCGTCGAAATCCGGACTTGGCGTATCTGTTGTACCTTCCGGTCAAGTAAAATCAAGCGAAAAAGTCATCGTACCCGAAGCACCAAAAATGGGTGATTATTATTTTCCTGTAATAGATGAAGCCAGCCGATTTGCGAACACGATTACAGCAGCCGACTTGCAAAATCACGCGATGGTATTGGCTTCTGATGAATACGAAGGGCGCGAAACCGGAAAACGCGGACAGCAGAAAGCCGCCGAGTACATTGCCAATCATTTCAAAGCACTTGGCTTGCCCGATTTAGGGGAAGAAAAGACCTATTTTCAGACCTACACTTTGAAAGGGGAAACTTGGGAAGTGGATGGTGTCAAAATTAAAGTGAACGGTACGGAGTACAAATATTTGGAAGATTTTTATGCTTTTCCTTCCTCCAACCGCAGTCGTTCAAA
>CALHBW010000506.1 GCA_937930625.1 uncultured Saprospiraceae bacterium
GCTATGGCAACCTTCGTGGGCTTGTCCGAAGGACGGTTATTTTTATCCGCCGTCTTTATTTACGGATGTATCGCCGTCTTCTACGGTGGCACAAGTTGAAATATTTGGTCCGGTACTCGTGGCGATGAGTTTTAGAACACACAAAGAAGCCGTCAAATTGGCGAATAATACACGCTACGGTTTGGCAGCAAGTTTGTGGACAGAAAATATCAATCTTGCACTCGATATTGCCCCACAAATCAAAGCCGGAACGGTGTGGATTAATTGCACCAATGTTTTTGATGCAGCTTCGGGCTTCGGTGGATACCGCGAATCCGGTTTTGGACGCGAAGGAGGAAAAGAAGGACTTTTTGAATATTTAAAACCTAAAATTGATAGTAAATTTTCCGATAAACCAATCACACACCCCAACCCTAAAGGGAGTCTTACGGCTGCCACAAAAAAAGCAAAAGCCGCTAAAAAATCGAATACGCCAAATGGTACACTTTCCGGGATTGACCGTACTACAAAAATGTACATTGGTGGCAAACAAGCCCGACCCGATGGTGGTTATAGCACCGTCATAAAAGGCGCAGACGGGACAGCAATCGGTGAAGTTTCGACGGGAAATAGAAAGGATATTAGAAATGCTGTTGAAGTTGCACAAAAAAGTGCTTCATGGCAAAACAAAACAGGACATTCCAAAGCGCAGGTCTTGTATTATTTGGCAGAAAATCTTGCGATTCGACAAGATGAATTTGCCAATCGTTTGGTACAAATGACGCAGCAAAGCAAAGCGGAAGCCCTCAAAGAAGTCGATATAGCCATTGACAGAATCTATACTTATGCGGCTCATGCCGACAAATATGATGGCAATGTTCATCATACCACACACAGAAACGTGACGCTCGCTATGCCCGAACCCGTTGGTCTTATCGCTATCGTTTGCCCTGATGAATCGCCTTTATTGGGCTTTATTTCTACGGTCATTCCGGCGATTACGATGGGCAATAATGTCATCGTGATTCCGTCTGAAACTGCGCCTTTTTCGGCAACCGATTTTTATCAAATACTGGACACTTCGGATGTTCCCGGTGGCACGGTAAACATCGTCACCGGACCCAAAGAAGAACTCGCCAGCGTTCTCGCAAAACACGATAATGTAGATGCAGTTTGGTATTTTGGTACTAAAGAAGGTTCGAAAAATATCGAACTTTTATCGGCAGATAATATGAAACGAACTTGGGTCAATAACGGAAAATACAGAGATTGGACAGACAAAAAACAAGCGGAAGGCGAGACCTTCCTTCGACACGCTACCGAGATTAAAAATATTTGGATTCCGTATGGCGCATGATTAAGTTCAAGTTCAAGTATCAAGCACAAGTTCAATTTGTATGATGTTTAGGCAATATCCTTTTTAAATTTAAAAACTATTTCCAGTCAAGTTTATCAATGAAGAAACTGCGGACAGCGGACTGATAAACTGCGGACTAAAACTAAAATAAAAAAAATGGGAAGTATTCACATAGGAGCAGAAATAGGTGAGATAGCAGAAACAGTGCTATTACCGGGCGACCCGCTACGAGCTAAATTTGTTGCAGAAAATATGCTCACAGATGCAGTCTGTTATAATAATGTCAGAGGAATGTTGGGTTATACAGGCTATTATAATGGCAAAAGGGTATCGGTACAAGGCTCCGGCATGGGTATGGGCAGTACCGCGATTTATGTCAATGAATTGATTGAAACGTATAAAGTCAAAAACCTGATTCGGGTGGGAACTTGTGGTAGTATTCAGCCGGATATTGGTGTGGGTGAAGTGATTTTGTGCATGAGTGCCTCCGGTGATTCGGGCGCGAATAATGCTTATTTCGGGACGATGCACTTTGCAGCTACCGCAGATTTTGGTTTATTGTTAAAAGCCTATGAAGTTGCTAAAAAATTAAATATACCCACACATCAAGGCTCAATTTTTAGTACCAATACTTTCTATGACGATAATCCGAATCGTTGGGATAAATGGGAAACACACGGTATTTTGGGAGTAGAAATGGAATCGCAAATATTATTCACTCTTGCTAAAAGATTGGGTGTCAAAGCATTAACCATCCTCACTGTAAGTGACAATATCCGTACCGGTGTAGCGGCAAGTGCCAAAGAACGCGAACAATCTTATACCGATATGTTTAGGATTGCTTTTGAATTGGCTTAGGAACGCGGCAGAAATTATGAAAAATATTCTCGTATCATTTGCAGTCTTGCTGATGCTGGCAGGACAAACATTCGCTCAGGAAAACAAAACCATCACCGTTTCGGGCAAGTCCACGCTACAACTTTCTCCCAATGAAATTATCTTGGCAATTACTTTCAATGAGTATTGGACAGACATGAACTTTACTGAAAGAATCCTCTTAGAGGATATTGAAAAAAAACTGATAAACGCCTTGCGCGAGGCGAAAGTCAAGGAAAAGAATATCACACATTCGGAGGTGACTTTACTTAGGGAGTATGATAGAACGCTACGTCGTTATCACAATCATCACCTCAGTAAAACCTTGAGTGTTTGCGTCAATTCTGCGGAAGAAATTGCGACGGTCATTAAGACTTTACGGCAGAGAGCCTTATTTGGAAAGGCAATTTCCGGTTTTCGTATTAGCGACTTGCGCCATACTGAAGTCGAGCAATACAAACAACAAGTAAAAACAGAAGCCATTCAAAATGCCAGAGCGAATGGCAAACTTATCGTAGAGGCTTTAGGCAAAAAATTGGGTGATGTGCTGACCATCAAAGAAGTCAAAGCAGTCAATAATTGGCGCAATAATGACAATGGCACGAGTTTTTACTCCACAGCCAATGCCTCAAGGTCAAGCGAGAGTGGTATATCGCCCATCACCATTACTTACGAATTAGAAGCAGTCTTTGAAATTGAGTGAGAAAATCTCAAGCACCAAATTGCAAGATAGTATTTTGTTATTTGGAATTTGGTGCTTGGTGCTTGGATTTTTTGCACTACATAGCAGCCTTAATACGCTCAATCTGCTTCAAATGCCGATTAAAATGTAAGCGGAAAAAGCCCAACATTTGCCCAATAGTCATGCGTCCGACGAGCAGATGTTTGTAAGCGGCTTTGTTGAGGTCAGTTTCGCCAAATCGTTCCAATTGCTCGGCAGTACCACGACGGATTTTGTCCCAGCCTTCGCGCGTAGCCGCATAGGTTGTGCGCTCAAATGTAGGCATCACCATTGGCGGTGCGGGTACAGCGTTGTCACCTCGCATATAATCCGTGAGTTGTTGAAAACGAGCATCGGCTTTGGCATCTATTTCAGAAATATCCGCCAAACCATTCGTGAGCTTTTTCTGCACATACAAATTGGAGCCGCCTTCTGCCATCATCAGGTGATTCATCACTTCAAGGATAGACCATTCATCCGCCGAAGGTTTGAAATTGAGTTGGTCTTCGCTATATTGTTCGAGGTCTTTGAAAAGCTGCTCGCGGCTCGCTTCTATCTCGTTAAAATCATTTTGTAGTGTGGCAACCATCTTTCTAATTTTTGATTTGTGTGATTTTTGGTTGAATTTTGCTTCGCAAATTAAAACACCAAATTTAATAAATACTTTCAACTTAGACTAAAGATTGTCATTGTTGAATTGCTTCATTGTTTCATTGTTTCATGGTTTCATTGTTTCATTGTTTCATGGTTTCATTGTTTCATTGTTGAATTGTTTCATTGTTATTACGAGAACAATGAAACCATGAAACAATGAAACCATGAAACCATCAAACAATATTAATACGTTGGGAAAGAGACAAAAATAAAAAACTGCAAGACGAAAGAACGCCTTGCAGTTTAATATTATTCGAAACGAGTCAAAAAAACTCGTAACCCGTAACCCGAATTACGCAGTTTCTTTTACACCATTTTTAGCTGCTTTTTTTCTTTTTCCTCTTTTTTAGCGTCCTCTACTTCTTCCTGATTTTCGAGTAGTTTCGCTTTTACTTTTGCTTCGATTTCGGCAGCTACTTCAGGATTATCGATAAGGAAATTCTTGGCAGATTCGCGTCCTTGTGCGATTTTTGAGCCGCCATAGCTGTACCATGCACCGCTTTTTCCGACAATATCCAAATCAACACCAATGTCGATGGTTTCGCCACTACGCGAAATACCTTGTCCGTACATAATGTCAAATTCGGCGATTCGGAAAGGTGAGGCGAGTTTGTTTTTGACGACTTTCACTTTGACGTGATTACCGACAACATTGCCTTCTTTATCCTTCAATGCAGCACCGGAGCGACGAATATCCAAACGCACAGAAGCGTAGAATTTCAAGGCATTACCACCTGTTGTCGTCTCGGGATTACCGAACATCACACCGATTTTCTCACGTAATTGATTGATGAAAATACAGCAACAATTGGTCTTATTAATCGCGCTGGTGAGTTTACGCATGGCTTGTGACATGAGACGGGCTTGGAGTCCCATCTTCGAGTCACCCATTTCGCCTTCTATCTCACTACGAGGCACAAGTGCTGCTACCGAGTCAATGACGATAATATCAATCGCACCCGAACGGATAAGATTTTCAGTGATTTCGAGTGCTTGCTCTCCGTCGTCGGGTTGTGCGATGAGCAGATTAGTTGTATCAACGCCCAAACTTTCGGCATAAAAACGGTCAAAAGCGTGCTCGGCATCAATAAATGCAGCGATACCGCCCAATTTTTGTGCTTCTGCGATGGCGTGAATGGCAAGTGTCGTTTTACCCGAAGATTCCGGTCCGTAAATCTCGACCACACGACCGCGTGGCAGACCGCCCGTACCGAGCGCAATATCTAAACCGAGTGACCCCGTCGAAATGACCGGTACACGGATGACTTGCTTGTCGCCAAGCATCATAACTGTACCTTTACCATAAGTTTTTTCCAAGCGGTCTATAGTGAGTTGTAGCGCCTTCTTTTTGGCTTCTAATTCTTGAGACATATGCGAGTTTTACATTTTGAGAAGTCAGAAATTAATGTTTTACAGACAGAAGTCAGTTATTTAGAATAACTGACATTAGACTTCTCATTTACAGAAATTTAAATTAAATGATGACACAAAGATAACTTATTTGCGTTAATAAAACAAGGAATTTGAAAGAAAAATGAACATTTTGTTTCAAAAATACTCTTTTTATTTGATTTTTGATAGAAAAATAAGAAAAAACTCTATTTCTTCGTTAAAAAATATTTCTCCAAATACGCTTTCCATGCTTCCGCATCAAATTTATCAGAAAGATAAGCAATATAAGTATCCGGTCGAATTAAAATAAATAACTCCGAACGTACACCCAACTTTTGCCACGCTTCCGTAAGTGATTGCTCTACAATTTGGATGGAAAAAGGAAAAGTATCTTGTATTATTTTCGTGGTATTCGCGTTCATTTTTTCATTGGAAATATGTAGTACGTGAAATGTAGGCGCACTGAATTTTGTATAAAATTTTGGCTCTACATAAGGCAGTCGTTGTCCTGCTTTAAAGCTCAATTTTTGTCGCGAATCATTCCGGGAGAGCGAACTGTCGGCATAGTCGTAAGTAGTTTGTGAAAAAACCTTAAACATGCGCGGACGTATTCCTTTGAATGAAAATAATTGCTTCATAATATTCAGCATCACATATTTTCGGAATCGGGAAATAAACCAACCATCACCCGACATAAATGTAAATCCTCTATCTGTGAATCCCAACAACCACTTGGCAAAAGGAAGGCGTTCTTCATTATAGGTATTCAGCAGGTCGGCTTTGGCGTAGCCTTTGAGGTGATAGGCGAGTTTCCATGCGAGGTTGTGAGCGTCTTGCAAGCCCGTATTCATGCCCTGCCCACCCGCCGGACTGTGGATGTGCGCGCTATCGCCCGCGAGATGTACGCGCCCTTTCGTGAAGCTATCCACACAGCGATGATGCAGCTTGTAAATAGAAAACCAATTGACTGCTTCATACTTCAATTCCATGCGACTGGCGTGGCTAACTTCTGCCTTGATGTCCTCAAAAGTAATGTCGTCTCTATCGGCAAATTGCTTGAGCAAAGTACCGACGATACGAAAATTACGCGTACCTTCCATCGGAAAAATTGCTGTAAATGTCTCGTCCGAAGGCGCAAGCATAAGTGCGTTGTGGTCAAAATCATTGCTGAGTTTGACATCGGCGACATAAAATTTATTTTCATACGTACCGCCTTCAAATGTAAAATCTTTCTGATGCCGTACCGGACTTCGTGCGCCATCGCAACCGATGACATATTTCGCACGAATGGTTTCCGTGCCGGATTCGGTTTGGACTATTGCTTCGATAAAATCAGCCTGTTCGGTCAGTTCGACGAAGGAGGTATTCCACATCACGTCTTTGCCTTGTGCAAGGAGGTTTTCGTGGAGAATGGTTTCGTTTTTATTTTGTTCAAAAACGACCATCATATACGGAAAGTCGGACAAGCCTTCGCCGATATTATCAAACCTTATACTTGCCTTATTTTTTCCATTAGAAAAGAGATGAAAACCCTTGATTTTGACCGCGCGTTGGAGTATCTCCTCCGCAAGTCCCAATTGCTGATAGAGTTCCATGCTTCGCGCAGACACCGCCAAAGCTCTGGATTCTATGGTCGGCTTGCTTTTAGTATCAATTATCAGGAAATCTATACCAAAGCGTTGGAGTTGGTTGGCAGCCATGAAGCCTGTGGGTCCTGCGCCTACGATGAGTACGTCTGTTGATTTCATAGTGTAAAAAAACAAATAAAGAAGAAAATAAGTAATTTTCAGTCCTAAAACTTGACAAAATAAATTTTGTTAAGTATTTTTGACAAAAAATTAATTGTCAAAAATGAAAAACATACCTACGCAAGTTGCTCGAAATGGTGATTTTTATCCCCGACCTAAAATAATCAACAAAATATATCGTCGGATTAATTCCAATAGCCATATTTTTTTGGCTGCACCGCGTAAGGTCGGTAAGACCTCTATCATGCGCCATTTGGAAGATTATCCAAAAGAAAAATATTGCTTTGTTTATGTGATGTTGGAAGATGTGTATGATATTGAGGTGTTTTATTATGAGGTGATGGATGCTTTGATGAAAAGTAAATTGCTCTCATCATGGTCGAAAGGCTCTAAGACATTGCAAGATAAAAGCAAATCCATATTCAACCGTATCAAACAAATCAATATTCCTGTCATTGGCGGTGGCATCGAATTGAATCAAAGTGACCGCCAATCGTATCAAAAGAAATTCGATGAATTATTGGACGACTTAGCGGACGATAAAACGAAAATCATTCTAATGCTTGATGAATTTCCACAAGCATTGGAAAACATCAAAGCCAAGCATGGCACTGAAACCGCTAAACAATTCTTACAAACTTGTCGAAAACAACGCCAAACTTGTCCCGAAAATGTGCGCTTCATTTACACCGGCTCTATTGGTCTTCCCTATGTTGTTAGTGGAATTGCCAGCTCCAATGTCATTAATGATTTAAACACTGCCGAAGTACCGCCCATGTCTCCTGAATCTGCTATTGATATGGCAACTCAGATTCTCACACATCACAAAGTCATGCACGACGCGGATATGTTGCCTTATCTTATGGAGCGTTTGCAATGGCTCATTCCATTTCACATTCAATTGGCTTTGCAAGAAGTTATTGATATTCACGAAGATGAACGACGCAATATCATCAAAAACGATGTAGATGAAGTACTTCGCCGTCTGCTAAACTATCGCAACGACCGTTATTTCTCTCAATATAAAGAACGACTTGAAACGGCATTTTCCAGTGCTACTACCTTTAATGGTGTGATTGAATTATTGAATGATATTGCTAAAAATGGATTTATTACAAAAGAACGTAGCAAAGAAATCCTAAATAACGAACGCATTGAAGATGATTATGACCGCGTGATTGAATCCCTGCAATTTGACGGTTACATTTATTTCAATGATGAAAAAAGTACCTATCAATTCACCTCCCAGTTACTGAAAATGTGGTGGGAAAAGTTTGTTTTGAATTGAACATAGCGTAATGCGTCTCGCTTGCGTTCCGTAGAACGACGCTTCCAGCTCGTTCCGCGTTAGTTTAGCAAATATATACGCGAGGCGCGGGCTGGAAGCATCACGTTACGGTCGGCAAAATTTTATTTATGACAATAACAAGAACAGTTGACAGCATATACAATCCCAACCAACTGACCCGCGACGAACTCATTGATAGATTCGTGGTCAGAGGTAAAAAATTTGAACAACTTTATCGGCATATCCACGAAGCGAAAATGGAGGTGCCTGAAGAGTATTTGTTGATTATCGGGCAGCGGGGCATGGGTAAAACGACCTTGCTTTTACGCCTTGCTTACGAAGTGGAGCGCGACCCGAAACTCAACAACTGGCTCATTCCTATCGTATTCAAAGAAGAACAATACGGCATCCGCAAGTTATTTAATTTATGGGAAGAAACAGCGCATTTATTGGCGGATAAGGATGCTCATTTTGAGGGTTTATTTGATGAAATGGACGCGCTCTACACCAATCAGCATGAAGAAGAACATTACGAAAAGCAAGTATTTAATCTTCTCATAGAAAAGCTGCAAACACATCAAAAGAAGATTATTTTATTTATAGATAATTTGCAAGATTTATTAAAAAAACTAAGCAAACAAGAAGGTCAGCGACTCCGAAAAATTCTTATCACTTGCCCCGAACTTCGCATTATTGCCGCCTCACCGGTGTCGATTGATGCTTTGCAAGATTATAAGCATCCCTTGTTTGAGCATTTCAAAACCTTTCACCTCAAAGGCTTGGGGGAAGAAGAAACGGTTACACTCATTCGCAAACTCGGCGAATCGTACAAACCTGACGAAGTGGACGACCTCATAAAAAACCAACGCGCTCGTATCGAAACCATCCGACGCATTACGGGCGGTGTGATTCGTACTAATGTCTTGTTGTTTGAAATTTTTGTAGATGACCGCAAAGGCGATGTCTTCCGCGACCTTGAACGCCTACTTGACCGCGTAACTCCCCTTTACAAAGACCGCACCGACGACCTACCCAAAAATCAACAAGTAATCATAGATGCCATTGCACTCGCTTGGGATGCCACCACCACCAAAGAAATCAAACAACGCACCCGCCTCGAAAGCAAAGTCATCTCTGCCCAACTCGCTCAACTCGCCAAAAACGACTGGATAGAAATCATCCCCACCAATACCAAAAACCATCTCTACCGACTCAAAGAACGCTTTTATAATATCTGGTACTTGATGCGAAACGGCAGAAAACGAGATGCTCAAAGGGTGCTGTGGCTCGTACAGTTTTTGGAAGATTGGCTAGATGAAAATGGTACTAAAGCGAGAATTGAGAAGATGATAAAATGCTTTCAATTAGGAGAGTATGATGAGAAAGGGGCTTTTTATATGACGGAGGCTTTGATTCGGACTTCGCATATTTACCCAGAGGATGAGGACGAATTATTAAAAGCCGCTAAGAGCTTTTTACAGAAGAAAAAGTCCGCGTTAGCGAAGCAATTATCAAAATCTGATGTTGAAATTCTTCGCGAGACGTTTCAGAAAATTATAAAGGGGAGTAATGAAGAGGAAATTCAATCCCAATTTTCAAAAATTAGAAAGTTTAATGATTTTTCAGCTATTATTGTTGGTGCAGGCATAATTACCGATGTTCTTGATAAAGAGACGCGCGAAGATTATATAAATATATTAAAAAATCGGCTATTACGCGTTGAAAGAACAGTTAATAACAAATATGAAATGCACGGAACTTTAGTGACACTTATAGCTATTGAGGAATACGACTTCCTCTATGATTTTTTTAATAGTGATTTTGCTAACGAACATAATTTGAAAGGCAAATATGCTGTATATTGGTATGCCTTAGCACATTGTTTTAGAAGTGTAATGCAAAATGAATATTTAAAAATGGGATTAGAATTAGAAAAAACGGTAAAGGAATTGATCGAAAGTATAAATATAATAAAAGGGCTTCCTATCAAAAAAATCCCCCACCAAACGGTAGAGGATTCTGATAAATAAAACTTTATATCGAAGGAAGCGCAGTACGCCACTCCTTCATCAATTCTAATCTTATTCAAAGCTGACCCCGCTGTCACCCATTCCACTTGCGGTGCGGAGTAGGTGTGTGCCACTTCAAAGCTATCTTTCGTACCATCGGCGTGATTGAGCGTGATGGTCAGATTTTCGTTTTTCAGTAGTTTTATAATTTTCGATTTGTAAAAACACCCTAAACTGTTCCTATGAATGCTCAAAAAATCACTACACTTCGAATCCCGAATATCTCGTTTCTGTTTCTATACAGCCTACTTATTGGGACATTCGCCAGCTAGACTAACGCTGTCAACCGCAATATCACTATTATAACCAGTACCGGTTGTGCCGTTGAATCGTATCATAAGGGCTGTCTGAGTCGTGTAACTGTTCAGGCTCAGATTTATAGTCTGCCATAAATTGCCCTGATTGCATGTTCTCGTCAGGAATGTTGTCCAGGAACTACCCTTATTGACAGATATCTGTACCCGTAATGTTCCCATAGATGCTCCGTACATGTGGTATTTGAAGGTCAGCTCAGGATTATTTACAGAAGACAGGTCGAAACAGGGAGATACAAGATTTGCCACTTTGCCTGGGTAGTTTGGATTTGATGCTTCTGTGAACATGTAGTAACTACCTTCAGCAGCACTAGCTGGACCAGTATCTACCGATGGTGTTCCATTGCCGTTTCTTGTCCAGTTGATGTCATCTCTCGTATCTTGTATCCAGCCACCGAGTCCTGATTCAAACCCTTCTGTGTACGGAAAGGAGCTTATAAGGGTTGAACAAGAAATACTGCTGTTACAAGATAAATAATCGCGATCATTTAATGCACTATATACTACGCGGTCAAACTGTTGTTGTGTGAATATACTTTTGCATGAGGCACGGCCATAAGACATAATGTTATTGGTTTGGGGATTATATGCTTGTCCCTTGACATCTGTAAGCGTACCAGTATATACACAATTATAGTCAACCAGACTAGTTGCACAATTCCTATAAAGGTTAGGGTCAGCAGGCGTATCGCACAATCTGTCACCTGCAACGCTACAATTAGATTTATCCACCAGTTCATCAGTAGTACCGCAATTGGAGGTGCCATGAGTATGATACAGAGATAAGTAATGTCCTATTTCATGAATCAGAGTAGTACCGCTTACCGTACAACTATTTGCCATCATAATCCTATCCGGCCCTGGAGGGAAATTAGTATATCCACACAAAGGGAAACCGCCGGCATTAATACTGTTAAAGTAATAAATGTTCAGTACATTCCGCACGTTATTCGTCTCGTAAACATTGAAATCATCTGAGGTAACAAGGTCATACCAATTACTATTGTCAATAAATTTTACCGGTTCGCATTCAATAAATTGAATATTTGCCTGTGCATAAAAAGCATTTAAGTTTTGAATCGCTGTAGCCAGTTCCTGAGTACTTAGTCCACCGTCACCATTAGAGGTTCTGACAATGTGATTCGCAATAGGTATTTCAATTACACTCGTTAAATACCTATAAGAAAAGGTCTCTTTATTTGTCTGGTTTCTATTGAGATAAGTTATCTCCTCTTGAGTAGGTATAGTGCCACATCGCTCGGACTGTGCATTGAGTAGCCCTGCTGTCAAAAAAATCATAATTAATACCAAATAAGTTTTCATAATAGGGATTTTAAATAAATTAATAAAAAATATACTATAATAAAAAATTAAAATAAGCAAAAAAATAGGCGATACCATTCTCTGATGCTATCGCCTGTGTTTATATATTGTTTTATGGTAGTTACAGGGCAGCTTTATTTTGCATTGTTATCTCAAAAACATCTGCTTGTTTTATATAGTATAGTAGCTTTTGTTTCCCATAGTTATAGGACATCGTTTCAGACGGACAAAATCCGGTAAGCACTAGTAATACAGTCAAAAAAGGTAGTAAAAACTTTCTCATGCTAATTAAATTTTAGAGTGATAAAATATCTGTCATACTTCAATTCGGTCTGCTTCTTTTTTATTTGTCACTCATAAGACGTGGGTAAGCAAAACCTTTGCATTGCTCGTTAGGTAATACTACGAACAAATTAATTGCACATATTTTGTATCACGTAAATTTTACACTTTAAAACATTGAAAACACATAGAAGTGCGAATTTTTTATTTGCACTATACGTTATAAGGGTAAACTTTATTCTGAAAACATTTTAAAGAAGGATGGAAATAAAGGTTATTCAGTTCCGTATGAAATATTTTCAGAATAAAGTCTTTAGAACAATTATTCCAAAGCTAAACTTGAAAAGCTATGAATGCAAAATTGAACCACGGTGGGTATATTGAAGACATAAGCAATTATTTCCAATTCAAAAAAACAGGATTATCATGGGATGATTTTTATGACCAAATTGGAATGCCTTCGTACGAGGAAGCAGTAAGAAAAGGAACTCCCCCCGGAGGACTGTTTAGAAAACTCCTTTCCTGGCGTACAACTGATTATTTTCGAGAAAAAGGGAAAAGTCCTCTGGTATTACCTATTGACGAATTGAAGACTACCGATTCAACCCCGGTTATGGAAGAGGATAAAGGGGGGACAACAGGTATTAAGTTTTCCTCAAATCAGAAATCTTATATTTCTAGCCTCAAAGAGCTTGAAAATATAGTTTTGACCAATAAAAAAATGACTGATAATCAGGTCAAAGCAAAGCTCTTAAAAGTGGCGGAAACATCAAATATTACTACTTTTTTAGGAATTCCAATTGATGATATTTCTTCCTTTCAGGAAATCCAAAAGACAAAAAGACAGAATAAAGATTATCACTGCAGGAGATTTGATTTGGTTGCTTCTTCTGGGTTATCAGATATTAAAATAAGTTCAGCGAGTCCTGAGTGGAAACATTGTAGTACAAAAAAATTCTACGATATAGGGCTGGAAATAAAAGGAAGAGCTAAAGAATTTGATTATCAATTTAGAATGAAGTTACAACTTGCACCTAAAAGAGCATTAAACTTAAAAGAAGAAGAACAAAATTTATCGTCAATTAAATCCTTAATGATTGCTCTGATAAACTATTTGATGGCAACTATGTACTTCAAGAAAATTTCAGATTTTAGTGTTGAAATGTTAGCTGCAAGATACAATTATGCATATTGTATGAAGCGACTGGGAGAGTTGGATCCTGCACTTTTGAAACTTTTGGATTGCGAAAAACTAATCCATGAAAATCAGCAAACTGCTAACTCCCATGTTCCAGTAATATGTCTAACTAATCAAATTGAGTATAAGACAATAGCTTTTATTGTATATGAGTCTATAGGAGATATTTATTTTAAGAGAGGACTATTTCAAGATAGCATTTCGTACTTCCAAAAAGCTTATGATATAGATCCAAATGACCTTGAAGTTTTACTTAACCTTCTTGAAGTTTACAATGAATCCCAAGCCAGAAAAGAAATTGTTAGAATGCTTAATGAAATTATTGAGACAGGAAAGAATATTCCAGCTATCCGAATTCCACTAATCAAAAGCGTCATAGAATCTAATATGACTGAAAAAGATATTTTAAACTTATGTGCTTCTATTTTATCACTTTAATAAAATTTAATAATCATGAAAAAGATATTATGCTTTGCATTTGCTGCTGTTCTACTTTTCTCTTTCACCTCATGTGAAAAAGATATACTTGATGACATAAATCTCGAAAATAGTATAGAAAATCAAAACGAAACCTTACTCGACGTAGAAATCATACCCATTGAAGGAGAAATTTTATCTGATTCTTCTAGTGATAAAAAAAAGCGTAAAGGTGGTGGTGACTTGAATGCTAAGACAACGGACAGAGATTTGATTCCTTAACCAAATTTGCCCAATGACTCACTAACACTTGGTAAACTAAAAATACTATCACCTGATGAATAGATAACACAGATTCTGGAAAAACTGGAAAAAAATATTTTTTTAATTAAAATCGAGTAGGGTAAGATAGGAAGAACTTTTATACCTGCGTTGCCGCAAAGGAGTTCCCTTTCCTATCTTGTCCCTCTCACACCACCGGACATACGGTTCGTGTATGTGCAGAATGAAGTGACGATGGATGTTTGTTTTATAAAAAAAGCCGCCCCACAAACGCGAGACGGCTTCATATCATAAACGAGAAAAAGCAACTTACGCCACCCCTTCATCAATTCTAATCTTATTCAAAGCTGACCCCGCTTTCACCCATTCCACTTGCGGTGCAGAGTAAGTGTGTGCCACTTCAAAGCTATCTTTTGTACCATCCGCATGATTGAGTGTGACTGTTAGGTTTTTGCCCGGTGCGAAGGTATTGAGACCGTCAATATCCACCGTATCATCTTGGCGGACTTTATCGTAATCATCCTTATTGACGAAGGTGAGGGCAAGCATCCCTTG
>CALHBW010000507.1 GCA_937930625.1 uncultured Saprospiraceae bacterium
TTGTTCTAATTTTAGGGCTAAATTCAGGTTAATTTTACGCTTATCTCTGACAATAGCACTTAGGTTAGATTCCTCTATTTCAATGTATTGTGCAAATGTTTTATTTTTAATGCCAATAGCTTCTATATATCCTTTCAGAAACTCGCCGACACTCCGATATACACCGTCATAATCTTTTGAAATATAGGTTTTCATTTGGATATGGAGCGCAATCATAGCGTACTTCATGCGTTCCTCCGGTGTGTATTTTTTATTATGCTCAATGATTGCCTGTTGTAGTGCTTTGAAATCTTCGCTATTAGTATCGACTACACCTGTACCTGTGCCATTGATACCGCCCGGATTTAGAAATTTATCGTTCTTTTCCATACATTAATTTACGTATTTTTTCGTAAATAAACAAAGCATCGTAAATTAGCGAATGAGTAAATATTTTTAATGCTACAATGCTGAAATACGATAATGCTACAATGTTTTACTGCGTTATAGCATTGAGAAATATTCACTCATTACTATTGTAGCATTGCATCATTTAAGCATTATAGCATTAAAACATTCACTCATTGAACAATGAAAACTTGGTCATTCATATTATCCAATTTAAAAGGAAATCTTGCTACTGCGCTCTTATATGTAGTGGATAGTCAAGGCAGTTCGCCGGGGCGAAAGGGCTTTGTGATGGCAGTGAATGAACAAGGTATTTTTGAGGGAACGATAGGTGGCGGTATCATGGAAGTGAAGATGATTGAATTGGCTAAAAGCCTATTGAAGAAAGGAGAAAAACGGGGAATTATTAAAGAACAATTTCACGATAAACAGCATGTGCGTAATCAATCGGGTTTGATTTGTTCGGGGGCGCAAACAGTGCTTTGTATGCCGCTTTCTGCGAAAGATATTGACGTTATTTCTGAAATTATCCATACAAAAAAATCGCTTTTTATTCGGTTGAATGGTGAATCAGGATTGGAATTGAGTTTGGAAAATACGGAAAAAATAACGCTCAATACAGACCACGATTTTGATATTATTATTAAAATAAATCCACCAAAAACGATTCATATTTTCGGGGCAGGACATGTGGGTTTGGCATTGGCACAGCAAATGTCTATCTTGGATTATCGAATCATACAATACGATGACCGCCCGGATTTAGTGACGCTTTCTAAAAATAATTATGCTCACGAAATTAAGGTGATTGATTATGAAAATGTACTACGTGAAATGGATGCAAGCCCACAGGATGCAGTCGTCATTGTGAGTTTTTCTTATCGAAGTGACAAATTGATAATCAGGCAATTATACAACAAAAAATTCGCCTACATCGGCATGATGGGCAGCGACCATAAGATTGATACTTTGAAAAAAGAATTGGCAGAAGAAGGTATTTCAGAGACAGATTTAGCGCATGTATTTACACCAATCGGTCTGAATATGTACAGCAAAACAGCCGCAGAAATCGCCGTCAGTATCGCCGGACAAATTATTTTGGAAGCCAATAAAAAAATGCCAACAGGAAGGAAATATAATGATTAATGGTTAACGATTAATGATTAATCCGGTATAACGTGTTCTTTTCGTATTATTTTTTTATTTATTATTAAAATTCAAAAACAATAACAATTCATAATCAAATTCACACACGAAAAAAAAATTAATCATTAATCATTAACCGTTAATCATTATAAAAATATGAAATTCATACCCGCATACATCGTTTCTTACTCCAATTCTGACTTTACCAACCCGCATGAAGTCGTTTTGCCCGACGAACCAAAAGACTGTCGTGAGGTCTTTACTCACGCAGGTGCAAAATATTGGGGTTTGGAAACTTGCCGCCATAAAGCCACCCGAATCGACAAGGAAAATCAAAAGATTTACTATGACCATCAGGCGCATAATTGGTTGAACTTAGCCTTTCGGGAACGTGCTGAAATATCGTCGCTAAAAGTAAGTACCAAGTGGTTTACGGGCAATCAGGCGCGGGCGATTACGGTGATTTTGATAGATGAATTGCTCATGTCGGAGGTGGAGGTATTGACCAGCGTACCGCTTCAGCCCGACGAGGAACACAGCTTTGATTTTGAGCCGATGGCTGCCACCGAATGTCATATCCAAATATTTTACGAAGGCGGTATTTCGCGTATTAATTTCTACGGAAATCCGACAGAAAAACAATTGCCCAAACGAAAAAATCTGCTCGAAGATGCGACGGTTTCGCATGTATCGAATGTGCATTATGGCGACCCGATGATGGCAGTAAAAGGCACACGAAAAGAGATGCACATGGTCGGTTGGGAATCGGCGCGGACGGGCTTTGGTGAGCAAGCCATTTTCCACCTAAAAGAAGCCTCAACCATACAAGAAATCGTGGTCGATACCTATTTGCATCGCTTCAATTCACCTTTGACTTGTCATGTTTTTGGGCTGTTATTGGCAGATGGGAAGATATTGGAAGATTACTTGCCGACTATCCCGAAGTGGCAGATTGAGTTTGAAGATGGACAGCGTGTATTGCCCGAAAATTTTCAGGAATATATGCTCAATCAAGCCTATTTGCAGGAAAAAACGCACCAGCCGACTCAATTTGAAATCTCGCTTTTTAATCCACCGGATAGTGCGTGGAAAGCGGTGCTGCCTTACGAACATTTAAGCCCCGATACCTTTCACGAATTTCTTGTGGAGCACAGTGGTCCTTTTTCGCATTTGTTGTATTTGCATTATCCGAATGGTGGGATTCATGGCTTGAAGGTGTTTTAGAAACTCACTCCATAGCAGCACTAACAATCTCAAAAAACTCATTCGCAGCTTCGGCGTGTACCCAATGCCCGGCTTCGGGAATAGTCGTGAGCGTAGCTTGTGGAAATAGTTTTTGAATGTTGGGCATATCGCTTGGTGAGAGATAATCGGATTTGCCGCCATTGATAAAAAGCGTTTCGCCATCGTAGGTATAATCGCTTGCTATCGTTTCAAGTATGCGCTCATAATTCGCATGGATGACAGGGAGATTCATCTTCCATTCGTATTGTCCGCTTTCTTTGTTTCGGGTCAAATTTTTTAAGAGAAATTGCCTGACAGCAATATCCTCAATTCGCGTAGCGAGTTGGTTTTCAGCGTCTTTTCTATTATTTATTTTTGATAAATTTAAACCCAATAAAGCCTCAAAAATTGTTTGGTGTCCGCCCTTATACTTTTGCGGTCCGATGTCCACTACGATTAATTTTTCGACCATCTCGCCGTAATTGAGCGCGAATTGCATTGCCGTTTTTCCGCCCATCGAATGACCAACAATCGTTGCCTCATACACCCATTGCGATTCCATAAAATCGCGCAAGTCTTCTGCCATCGCTTCATAATTAAATTCATCGTGATGCGGAGAACGCCCATGATTGCGTTGGTCAATAATAAATACGGTGTGGTTTTCGGACAAGCGGCGGGCTATCGTCTGCCAATTGTCCAATGTACCAAATAGCCCGTGCAAAATTATCACAGGCGAACCTTGTCCAAATTGTTTAAAGTTTAATTCCATCATAACACAGACATTCCTGTCTGTTTCAAATATTGGCTTACAGACAAGAATGTCTGTGTTACATAATAATTATTTTTTCGTAAAAAACATTTTCATTCGACTGAAAACCAATCAAATACATTCCCGCAGGTACATTGTCCATCTGAATAGAAGTTGAGAAAACTCCATTCACATTCGTATTGAAAATCGGTTGAACGAGTTGCCCTTTCAAATTGTATAAATTGGCTTGTAGTGGCAGCGATTGATTCGTTATTAATTCGATATATAATGACTGTCCGCTTGTCAGTAAATTAGGATAGACATTCAATGCCTCCACACCTTCAATTTGCTCAACACCAACTGCTTCATCTGTCGTAAAACTTTCTCCTTCGGAGAAAAACGCACAGGAATTTCCTTCATTAAATGGCATAATTCGCCAATGATAAGTCGTATTCAGTAACAAGTCCTCAATTTCTGCCGTAGTACCATTCACAATACCACTTGTCACCAAAAATGCAGAACTGAAACTGCTCAATCTATTTACCTCATAATAATAGTGCGTGGCATTGGGTAGGTTTTCCCATGAAAGATTGACCGAATTGACAGGAATTGACTCATTATCAATCGGTGATACAAGCACAGGCGCGTCCGTAATAGTTGCATTTTGTGGGTTTTGATTATAAAGATAATCGGGTTTTTCACTAAGAAGATTCGCACGCATGGCAGCGATTTGTTCGGGCGTAAAATGTCCATTACACGCATTAGTGGCATAGCTCATGAAGTTGCCCCCGTCAGAACGAAAGTCAACATCATCGGGGTCTTTTTGCAATTGTATGCTCACCCCGTCTCCATTACAACCCCAGCCTGAAGCCAAATAATCCGGCGGTGTATCGCAAAAACCATCTGCGGCTTCATAGCAATTAGTTCGTGCTACATACTCCACTAATGCCGTATCAATAATGATGGTATCGGTGTAAAAAATTGGTTTAAATTCTGTGTAATTATAATAGACTTCCGTGGGTGTCGGGCTGTTATAATTATATGGATTACCCTCCCAGCCGAGAAAAGGATGTTGTACTGAAAGATTGTGTCCAATCTCATGTGCCCATGTATGTGAACCATTGGCGGTGTTGCTATTCAACAGCGCGATTGCATTGGCAGAAGGCAGATTGTATCCCCCCGAACCGGCTGCTGTTCCTACAATATAACAATTGATGGTATTGGGAATATTATTGGCAATCATCATTTCGTATCCCGTAGCAATTTGAGCGTGATTATACCAAGCTGTATTGTCGATATAATTGAATTCGCCCTCAATAAAAAACTGCATATTACTCTCTGAAAAATCTTCATTGAGTACGCAAAAACTCTCCAATATCTCCGGCACGCTAAAATATCCTGCTCCTACGTCCGTACCGACAACATGTATTGTCACAGGTACATAAAGCGTGGTATCTCCAGCTTTTGCATAGTTGTCGGGCATCTTTTGATAGGCTTTCAACCAATCAGATTTGACAGGTGGTGTAGCACAAGGGATAATGTCCTGCGCTATGATTAGTGTGCTAATAAGCAATGCGAATGTGCTTGTAAATATTCTTAGTAGAGACATTTTGATGAGTTGACGGGTTGTTGAGTTGACGAGTTGATGGAATTATTGAATTGGTGTGTTGTTAAGTTGTTATACTTCGACAACACATCAATACATCAATACGTCAACTCAACAACTCGTCAATTCATCAACTAACGAGTAATAAAAATACGCTGGTGTGCCGTACCATTTTCAGTTTGAATGCCGATAATATACGCGCCTTGTGCTAGGCTTGCTGTTTTAATTTTCACAGCATTAGCCCCGCTATTAAATTGGTGATTAAGTACTTGTACCAATTTACCTTGCGTATTATAGAGTTTAATTTCCGCTTCTAATGGTTCGGAAGTATTCACTTCCATGAAAATATGCTCCGCACCATTGCTTGGATTCGGGTAAATATTGAGTGATTCAACTCCTTGTATTTGTACTACATTCACCAATTCGCCTGTCTTGAAGGCTGTTCCCGCTCCATAATCGGTACAGGTATATGCCTCGTTAAACGGGCGCACACGCCAGTAATAATTTGTATTGGGCAATAAATCTTCCAAAGCCAATGAATTGGTGGTCGCGACGGTACGTTGCACAACAAAACTCGGACTGAAACTCGCTACACGATTAAGTTCTATCAAGTAACTCGTAGCACCTTCCACTGCATCCCATGTCAAAGTAACATCCGTATCAGGCGTAATTTCAGCATTGATAGGATAGGTGAGATTAGCCTGCCCGTTGACTGCTGCGGTAATAGGTGAGCCACCTACAAAGTTACGGTCGGCAATATCCGCATGAATCACGTCGCCTTGATTCGGGCTAAAATTGTGTGACGGACAATTAAAAAAGTAGCCCATGTAGTTCATCTCATCCGGGTCAACAGGATTTCCTTCCGGATCTACTGCTCCTCCTGTATAGTCGCAGCCGCTCGCACCGAGTCCGAAATTGTAATCCGGTGGTGTATCGCAAATTCTATCGGCAGAAATAGAGCAATTGCTTTCATCCGCATATTCTACACGTACACCATTCACGAATTCGGGCGTGGGTTGGCTTGGGTTATAATTTTGATTTTCCCATCCAAAAAAGGTATGCGGCAGGCTGAAAAAATGCCCCAGTTCATGCGTCAATGCAAAGGATGCACCATCCATCGTACATTTATCAATCGCTACATAATCATTTGCGGGGCTGTAAAAACCGAGTATGCCCGAACAACTTCCCTGTGAACCTTGTGTAAAAACTTCACTCACAAAAATATTGATGGTATTAGGGATTTTGAGGCTGGCGGGATTTTGGCTACCCGGACCGTTAATCAAATAAAAATCGGAATCATAGACATAACGAAAACCATCGCGGAGATAAAATTGTATGCCTAAATCTTCAAAATTTTCATTTAAGCGACAAAAACCATTCAATGCCGCATCTTCGGTAATCAAGCCCGAGCCATCATCATTGGCAATTAGTGTCATCGTAACAGGCAAGTATTGAGTTCCTGCACGTGCTTCGAGCGTTGATGCAGCTTCAAGGTTTGCCATGAGTCTTTCCATATCCATACCTGAGGGTGTGCCACATTCAAAGTGAGTAATTTGAGCAGATATGGGAAGGGCGAACAAGCAAATTGCAATAAAGGAATTAATTATTTTCATGGAAAATAAGTTTATATTGGCATGTTTACGAAATGCAGTTGATACTTTTTTTAATGTAAAATGTAAAATAATAAATGTAAAATGTAAAAGTTGTATAACGCGAGCGAACGCGAGACATTTCTTATTTTATTGATTTTTATTTTTTTTAAACAACAAAAAAACACAAATGTATTGTACACGTACTAAAAGCACTTTTACATTTTACATTTTACATTTTACATTTTACATTTTACATTTCAAAAAAGTGTCAACTACTTTTACAGCAAATCTAAACGTGCCTTTTATTTATAAAAACAATGAGTACCCGAATGGGTACTCATTGAAATGATTTTATATCTGGATTGTTGTATTAAGTGGAAGTACAAGTTTAAGAATAAGTTTAAGTTTAAATAAATAATTCATTTTCAATGAATTATCACAATCAAAAGTGTCACTTAGTTCAGTCCAACCACTTATTTTACATAAAAACAAACAACAATTTAACAATCAAATAATTCAGCAATCATAAGATTTACTGAACAATCAATTTCTGTTGAACTGCACCGTCGGCAAATTCAAGATGTACAACGTACAAACCTGCTGCCAATCCTTGTACATCCAAATTAAATGTATTATCAGAAGCAGTTACTTGTACAGCTTCGCTATGAATGCGTTGACCTGCTATATTATATAAGCTCAATTGACCATCCATCGCTTTTTTACTATTCAAATAAACCGTAACAGGTTGGTTGTTATTCACCGGATTGGGTGATACTTCAAAGGCTTCCAAACCTTCTACATCTTCTACAGCTACTTCTTGGTCGGTAGTCGTGAAACTGCCTGAAGCTGATGTGCCTTCCGCAGAACAAGAATTGCCTTTATTGAAAGGCAATACACGCCAATAATATGTTGTACTAGGGTTGAGGTCGTAACTGACATATTGCGTTTCTTCCGTAATAGTGGACGCCACTCTCAAGGCAGTCGAAAAACTCGCTACGCGATTAATCTCAAAGTAGTATAAAGTCGCATTAGGTGTAGCGTCCCACGAGAAAAGAACTTGGTCGTAAGGTTTTTCGACATCCAATGGAGAGTTTAGCTCAGCGGTTTCTGTCACAGGATTAAGATTCGCAGGGGGTGTCAAAACCAATAAGTCTTGGCGATCTTCGTCTATTTTATTGTGCATGACAGCGCGTTGACCTTCTGTAAATTGATTGACACAATTATCAAAAAAGTAAGACATGATATTCGTTACATCAGGGAAGAAAGCTACACCATCTCTATCGTACATTTGACATCCATTACCTCCCGGGCAAGGGATTCTATCTGCGCTATTATCCGGCGGAGTATCGCAAATTCTATCTGCCGACGTAGCACAATTAGAGCCATCTACCCTCTCGCCGCTTGTCACATATACACCGCAATTGCTGCCTGTTCCTTCAAATCCAAAGAAGGTATGTGGCAGTGCAAAATAGTGTCCTAATTCGTGTATGATAGTCTCTTGGGTATAACACTGGCTATTTCCCGTAAGTGCAAGTACATCGTATTGTGGCGTAAAGTAACCGCACAAACCTGGCAAATCTCTGAAATTATAGATATTAACTGTGTTGTCTTCGGCAGTAATCAATTTGATAGTTCCGAGTGCTTGGTCTGTGGTCCAATTATCATTGTCCCACGTTTTCATTTCATGGATATAGAGATTGATGTCGTGTTGAGCATAAAACTCAATGACTTCACAAAATACCTCCAGCGTCGTCAGTGGATCTACACCACCTGTTCCGTTGGTATTTCTCATATTGTGCAAAGTCATGGGAATGTCATAGATGGGTTGTGATTTCGTCAAAGTGCCATTCATATGCCGTTCGGTGGCAGATTGCACTTTATTCATCATTTCTTCAGTAAACTGTGTACCACACCAATCGGAAGGCACTTCGCCTTGCGAAAAGCCTGAAAAACTGATAGTTATGAGGCCTATTGTCAGTAATAATGCTATACTTTTCATGTAAAATTTGTTTTAATTTTTTGTAAATTTAAGAAAAATATTACCAATGTGCTGTCGAAAAACAGACAAATTGAGATAAGAGATGCGAGAGAAATGAGACATGAGACGAGAGATTAGAGAAATGAGACACACCTTTCATCTCTCATCTCATTTCTCTCGTCTCTCGTCTCATGTCTCTTATCTCATTTCTCATTTCTTGTCTCTTTTCACAATTTTTTTCTACCTTTGACCGATTTTTAGATAATGAGTGAATGAGTGAATTTTGAATGAGTGAATTATTTAATGTGTTAATGATACAATGTGGCAATGTTTTTTTATTGTCGCATTTCAGCATTGTCGCATTAAATTATTCACTCATTCAGTCATTCAAAATTCAAAATTCATAAAAAAAATATGAGTAAAGTAACCGTAGTAGGCGCGGGCAACGTAGGAGCTACCTGTGCCAATGTATTAGCACATGCTGATTTGGTAAAAGAAGTTGTGCTACTAGACATTAAAGGAGATTTTGCAAAAGGTAAAGCACTTGACACCAATCAGCAAGGTTCGATTGATTATTACAGCACCAAAACCATTGGTACAGATGACTACGCCCAAACTGCGGGGTCTGACATTGTGGTCATCACCGCAGGTATTCCGCGTAAGCCGGGTATGAGTCGCGATGATTTGATTTCGACCAATGCGAAGATTGTTTCGTCTGTGACCAAATCTATCATGGAGCACTCGCCCAATCCAATTATCATCGTTGTTTCCAATCCTTTGGATGTGATGACTTATGCGGCGTTCAAGGCTTCGGGCTTGCCTTCGTCTCGCGTGATGGGTATGGCTGGTATTCTTGATACGGCGCGTTATCGTGCTTTCCTTTCTATGGAATTGGGCATTTCGCCAAAAGATTTCCAAGCTGTATTGATGGGTGGTCACGGTGACACGATGGTTCCGCTACCGCGTTACACGACTGCGGCAGGGATTCCTATCACAGAATTGATTGACGCCGACAAACTCGATGCTATCGTAGAACGCACCAAAAAAGGTGGTGGCGAACTCGTCAAACTCATGGGTACA
>CALHBW010000508.1 GCA_937930625.1 uncultured Saprospiraceae bacterium
AAGTCACCGAAAAAAGAGGGAAAAAATGCCCGCAAGGCATAGCTTTATGGTAAAACAGATTGAAAAACAACTAAATAGCGGTGAGTCAGTATTGTAACAGATTACACACCCTACCATTAACCATTAACCATTAACCATTAAGATTATGTACAAATTTTATATTAACGATACTTACGAATTTGAATTGGCAGAAAGCGACTTACAGCATGATGTTCAAGAATATGAGCAGGGGCGTTTTCATGTACTTTTAAATGATAAATCGTACCGCGCCGAACTTGTTGAAGCTGACACACAAGCGAAGGCATTGACTATCAAAGTGAATGGCAACACCTACACCATTCAAGCGGAAGACAAGTACGATAGATTGCTCAAACAACTGGGATTCAGTAATATGAATAACCAGAAAGTAGGCAATATCAAAGCTCCAATGCCGGGTTTGGTGCTGAAAATTCCTACCAAAGCAGGAGAGCAAATCCAGAAAGGAGATATTTTATTGATACTCGAAGCCATGAAAATGGAAAACGCTATCAAATCACCCGGAGAAGGGACTATTAAGCAAATAAAAGTCAAAGAAGGCGATGCTGTGGATAAGGGAGAAGTATTGATAGAATTGGAATAGAAGTTTAAGTTTAAGAATAAGCTTAAGTTTAAAATTATTTTGGTTCTTTGACATTTTTTGCAAAAACAGAAATTTGAATGAATGTAAAATGTAAAATAATAAATGTAAAATGTAAAAGTTGTAGGACGCGCGCGAACGTGAAATGTTACTTATTTCATTGATTATCAATTTTAAAAAATAAAAAAACAGGGCGAACGAAAAGTCGTTTTAATAATACGTAATTTGCTGATTTTTAATTTTATCGTGGAGTTCACTCGGCTGACATTTTGCAAATGGCAGACGAGTATATTTTGATTTTAAGTTTAAATAAAATTTACAAATTGTTTTATTTAAACTTCATAAAAAATTAATAATCAAATAAATGCAAGAAATGTTGTCGTCTGCCATTTGTAAAATGTCAGCCGACTAAGGTTTATCTTCCAATTTCAAAAAACACATTATAAAAACGACTTTTCGTTTACCCTGTTTATTCTTATTTCTTCACTTAGCTTACAAAGCATTATAAATGTTAAAAATAATGGTTTTTTAGGAGAAATGTAAGTCACCTGAATTCAAGTTTCTCATTAAGGGAACACGAATATCGAATGTTGCTACACCTTTTTGGATTTTTTATGCACGATTCCTAAAAAATCCGTAAATTAGCAAGTATGAATTTTAAAATTACATCTGTAAGAATAATAGACTGTGGTCCCTTCGAAGATACTTTCATAGACTTTCTTGATAGTAATGGTGAACCTTTGAATGGATGCCTAATATCGGGACCAAATGGCTGTGGTAAGACGACTGTTTTAGTAGTCATTACAGAACTCATTTCATTACTTACTAAGTGTCCAAACCATCAACCCGGTATCAAAAAGGAAATTGGTTATGCCCAACTAAATATGTTCATTAATAATCAACCCTTTACTATTTATTATGGAGCAAAACCAAAAGATGTAACGATAACAACAAACGAATATCTCGGCTATGAAAAACGTGACAGAAGTGATAGATACAAACGTAAGACGGGTGGAAAATTAGTTTCTTTATTACATGCACTTACTCATACAGAGGAAGGCAATGAAATTATTTGCCCTGATTTGGATGACGTAAAAATTGATGGCAAACATCTTCCCACTGTTCTGTTTTTTCCGCACAATAGAGAAATAGAAACCTTGAAAGGGCGAACTCAAATATTTAAAGAAGAAACACATTTTTCCTTAGTTCATCGGTATAATAATATCAGACAATTTGAAGGGTCATTTGAAAGTTATTTAATTTGGTTGGATTACTCCGACCCAAAAACATTTAATAAAATTATCAAATTTCTCAATGAGATAGATATGGATGGTAAAACATTCCATATTGATAGAAAAAACCTACAAGTAAATGTCAGAACCACAAATGGGAGCACACATCCATTAAATGAATTAAGTTCAGGTGAGCAAAATTTACTTATTATTCTAACCGAACTAAGAAGACGACTTGACCGTTCCGGCATAGTGCTTATTGATGAGTTGGAAAATAGCTTACACCCCGAATATCAGTATAAATTATTGGAGCGATTAAAAGTATTTGAGCATAAAATGGATGTTCAATTTATTATGACTTCACACAGTCTTGAGGTATTTGAGCATCTACCAACCAATGCCGTCAGATTACTCAACCCCTTACTTGCTGTATGAGAACTATTGGAACGCTACCGCCCGATTTGTGCAGGATGATATTTCGTGCTGGACGTAGAAAAGTCGTCTTGGTCGAAGGTAAAGACGATGTGGAGACTTTCGAGCAATGGTTTCCCAATCTAAAAAGTAAATTATTATTTTACGATTGTTCGGGAAAGACAAAAGTAGAAGATTGGTTAAATGAAATTATCAGTGACGGACGCTATCTCAATGTATTCGGTATCAGAGACAGGGATTTGGATTTCCCCAACCCTCAAAGTATTCAACAATGTTATGATAGTAACTGCAAAGGAGTACGCTTGTATGTAACTCGACAAAGAAATCTTGAAAATTATCTCGTTGCCCCTCAATTACTTTTTGACTTTTTCAAGGCTTATGACAGAGATAAATTTGAATGCCGGGATGTCGCACAATTAGAAGTAGATTTATTGAAAATTGGTAAAAATCTTATCTACGTGACAGCCGCCAATATGGTCATTCACGATGTCAACAAATCAACACCAACCGGACAGCATATGCCCACAGAATTTTCGCCCGGTGCATTTTACAAAACGAATAAGGCAAACATTACAAGAGCAACAGCTTCCGTACTTGCTAAGTCACAAACTGAAATCACGCGACTCATAAATCCCAAAATAAACATGCTTAACCAAACCGCAAATTCACTTGATAGGCTCAACCAATTCATTGATGGCAAAGGCTACTTGGTAGCAATAAAAGCTCATTACAATTTCACCTCCGATGCTAATCAATTTTATAATTTACTATGCGATAGAATTCCGAGTCAAAACAAAATACCCGATGATATTAAATATATTGTGGAGGAGAGAATTTTGGATTTCTCATAATTTTACATTGAGAATAAATGATTTGAATAATGAAAAAAATACACTTTGTAATTTTCTTTTCAATTATCACATTCACCCTTTCTGCCCAAAAAATAAATACCATTCCATATACAGAAGAGGTATTGCCTGCCGAAAAATTGAGCAGCAATGTCAACTCCATTTATGCGGAGCGACTGCCGATTATCACACCGGATGGGCGCACCCTATATTTTGCCAGAAAATACCATCCCGGCAACACACCCGACGAGCGCGAGCGCGATACCTACGAGATTTATAAAGACGATATTTGGGTCAGTCGCCGTCAAGCCGACGGGGAGTGGAGTAAAGCACGTAACGTAGGTCCGCCACTCAATACCGATACCCACAATTTTGTAGTTGCAGTAAGTGCCGATGGCAAAACCGTGTATTTGGCGAATAAATACAAGACGCAAAAAGACGGCGTTTCGTACTCGACCAAGACAGGTCTTGGCTGGTCAAAACCCAAATCATTCAAGATTCCAAATATGTATAATCGCAGCAAATTTGTTGGTTATCATGTCAATGTAAAAGGTGATGTCCTCATTATGGCGGTAGAACGCAGCAAAACAGTCGGCGGACGCGATTTGTATGTTTCTTTTCGTAAAAAAGGTGACGATTGGACCGAGCCGAAAAATATGGGTAAAGTCATCAATTCTAAATCAGAAGAAGCGAGTGTTTTTATTGCAGCAGATAATAAAACGATTTATTTCTCCTCAATGGGGCATCCGGGATACGGCGGCTACGATGTGTTTATGAGCAGACGTTTGGATGATACTTGGACAAACTGGTCAGAACCACTCAATCTCGGAGAAAGGATTAACACGCCGGGCAATGACTATAACTACACCATTCCTGCATCGGGTGAATACGCTTATTTCTCGTCGGATGTTGGCGAACAAAGTTTGATGTCGAATTTGTATAAAATCGAATTACCGA
>CALHBW010000509.1 GCA_937930625.1 uncultured Saprospiraceae bacterium
ACATAATTCGGCGTGATTTCTATGGCTTGTACGAAGCCGCTTGTGCCTGTACCGAGTGTTCCCCAATTGCTACCGTTCCATGTAGCGATTCGGCTGGCAAAATTGCCACCTGCGGAAGCAAAATTTCCACCAACATAAACGACATCATTTTCATCAATATCAATCGAACGAATTTCATTGCCCGTACCTGTGACGCCTGTTCCACCATCTGTTAGTACTGACCATGTATTGCCGCTATACAGTGCGATATTATTGGCGGTGATACCATTAGCTTGCACGAATGTACCGCCGACATATACGCCGTCATTAGAATCGACTGCGATAGCGAGTACGGGTCCGTCTGTGCCACTGCCCAGTGCTTGCCACGCACTGCCATTCCAACGTGCGATGTTGTTGGCACTCACACCACCAATTTCTGTAAAATTCCCCCCTGCGTACAAATCGCCATTAGAATCGAGGGCGAGGGCATAGACAACGCCATTCGCGCCTGTGCTGAGTGTCGTCCAAGCTGCACCATCCCAACAAGCGATATTTTGGGCAGCGGTAGAGCCGCCGACGGTATTGAATAAACCACCAATACAAATGTTGCCGTTATCATCAGCAACTGCGGCATTTACAGTTCCGTCTGTTTCAGTGGCGGGGTCGCACCAATCGCCAACTCCGGCTACCGAAACCGCGCTCGGCGGCGTAAATCCATCTATCAACTGATAGACCACGCCACTCGAACCATAACCTAAGAAGTATAATTCCTGATTGATGTCTTCACCAAAAGAAGATACAAAGGCTCTCGAACCGTTTTGGTCAACGGCATTGAATAAGAGGGTGCGGTTGGTGCTACCTGTATTTGGGTCGTAATCCAAGAACCAAACTCTGCCCGTCACGTAGTCGGCAAAGACATATTTTCCGTAAATATCGGGACTGGTACTGCTGATTTCATCGCCTCGATAGACATATCCTCCGGTAATAGACCTATCTCCTTGATTTTGATTATAAACGTAAATTGGAGGAGTATGATTGGCAGGCGCAGGCGTAGAAGTGGTGTAAACGACATTCCCCTCGAAGCGATCCCAACCGTAATTACCACCGTTTTCTATCAAATTAATTTCTTCATATTGATTTTGTCCTACATCACCTGCCCAAAGGAGATTGGTGGAGAGGTCAAAGCTCATTTTCCATGTATTGCGGATGCCCCAAGCATAAATTTCGTCGGCACCAGCCACGCCTACAAATGGATTGTCGGGCGGAATGGCATAGCCCGGACAAGCAGTGTTTACATCTATCCGAAGAATGGCTCCGAAAAGCGTGTTTTTGTTTTGTCCGTTATTCTGAGGGTCGCCGCCACCACCGCCGTCGCCTACCGAAGCGTAGAGATAACCGTCAGGTCCGAAAGTGATTTTACCACCATTATGATTTGAATTATTTTGATTTTTTACAAATGCCATGACTTCACAGCCGCTTGAGACATCAGCAATGTTGGGATTCAAAGCATTGACTTGAAATCGCTTAATGACAATCTCGACCAATCCACCGGAAAGGTCGGTCATATAGACATAGAAATAGCCATTTTGCTCGTAGTCAGGGTGAAAAGCCAAACCAAGCAATCCTTTTTCTTGTCCTGCATTATAGTTGACTTGATTGGTGATATTGAGAAAGGTCGTACTGCTCGTAACTCCTGCATCATTGTCAAATACTTTGATGCGTCCGGGTTGTTCTACGACAAACAGGCGGTCATCTCCGGGTACGCCTGAGTTTTGAATTTCGACGGGGAATTGAAAGGTGAGATTTGGGAAAGCGTTTTGGTAGGTGATTTGGGCGAATGATGGGGATACCATAGCTAATAGCAACAAGATGAATGTTGCATTTTTTAATACTTTTAAATACATGCTAATGTGTTTGAATTATTTGAAAAAAGGCTATCCGTCTAACTTTGCCTAAAGTGAACACTCGTCAGACGAATCACTTTATTCAGTGCGAAATTTTATGAGACAAATCACTAAATTTCACAAAAACCTTCGTCAGACGAGTAGTATTCCGCAAGCTTAAACGGGTAGCCAAAAAAAGGAGCTTTGACAATGTTTACAAAACGTAGTAGAACGCGGATTTGACGGATTATGCGGATGACACAGATTTTTTTATAATTATATTTTTTGGTTCTTGACAAATCCAGCGATAGTTGTTTTTCTCGACTATTTATCAATTTTTATTTTCTTTAAAATTGGTAAAAAACAGAGATAACCTACTGATTATAAACCTATAAGGTTTTCAAAACCTTATAGGTTTCAGGCAGTGACCTCAATTCAAAAAACTTTATCACGGAATTTGTCAAAGAACCTATTTTTTTAAATAAAAAAATCCGCATAATCTGCATAATCCGCTAAATCCGTGTTCTATTTCAGTTGCTTTTTTTGCAAAAATTGTCAAAGAACCGAAAAAATAGCTCGATAAATGAGGCACTTAGAAGTAAAGATAACTGCAATATATTGCATTTTCCTAAATTTTATTAAAAAATATATTTTTAGAAACGTAACACAGACATTCCTGTCTGTGCCTCCCGAAGACAGGCAAGAATGTCTATGTTACGTTTTCCAATTCAATAAATTTTTGTCCAATAATCGGGTAGGAGAGGAGGGGATGCGCGATTGGAGCAGGTAAACGCCCATTGCCACTAAAACGCCGCAAATCGCACCTGCATATACATCCATCAGGAAATGTTGTGTCAATACAATTCTGGAAATGCCGACTAATAATGCGATTAAAAAGAAGAGCAATCCCCATGCTTTCTTTTTGATGATTAAGGTCGCAAAGCAATACAAACTAAAAGCAGATAAGGTATGCCCGGACGGAAAGCTACTCGTTTGGCTGACACTCACGTAAAAATCGGGTATGTAATGAACGTCCTGACAGTAATTATCCATCCAATATACAAAACCCGGACGCGGCATTCCGAACAAGGATTTCAAGGCTAAACTAATCACTAAATTCAACACGCCTAATACACCAATCAGCAAACTATATCGAAAGCGAACAAAAAGAAAAATCAAAGCCATTACTGCATACACGACCTCTTCACCAAGTCGTGTGATATACACAAAAATGTTGTCTATAAGAGGTTTGCGCTCTGTTGCAAAATAGAGTACAAATGTTCCTTTCTCATTCGTAAGCAACAGAAACGCACCAACGATTAAGGCAATGAAAAATGGAATGAAGAAGTATAGGTTTTTCTTTATCAATGTTTTACGAGTTGTTGTGTTGATGAATTGATGTGTTTTAGTTAATATTTTATTTTACTCAGTTAGAATTTTCCTACATTTTTTAATTTTAAATAAAAATATATCGACTGTAAATTTATTCATAGAAATATCCTTTTTTAATATCCCATTTCATATCATAAATTTCTCCATCAATGATTATCTGATGTTTAGGTGAATTCCAATAATTACCTTCTTGTGGAATGAACTTAACCTTTGAATTAACAGGAATATTCAATTGGGAAACTCCATGATTCGGACAGCCGTAATAAACTGCTTTTTTATCAATTCCCCCACAAATATTATCAAAAGGTTGAAAAGTTTCAGCATCGGCATTGTTTATGGGAATGATTAAATGCCCATCGGAATTGACCCACCAGAAATAGACGATGTTTTTTGTTATGAAAAAAGTATCATTAATTTCTCTATACGAATTTAGGTCTATTCTGTTGGTGAAATCTTGGAAATATTCGACATCAATGCGCTTGTCTCCACAACGTCTATATGTTTTGGCTTTCTTGTAGATTTTATCATTATTCGACACAAAATTAAACTTAGTTTTTGTGAAATTCAAAGTGTCATCAATCGGGTCAATGATTCGCTTACCAATTTTGGAGGGATTAATCTTTGTATTGCCAATATCTATAAATTCATTTATGTAATCGCAGTTTTTGTACGTAGATTTTTCTGAATAATCACAAGCAATCAAGATGCTTGTTGTTAATATGATTAAGACGATTTTCATGTAAAAAATTTGTGTTATTGGGTGAACACTCTCTTAATGAGATTAATGAAATTTCAATAATCTCATTCGTGTTATTAGGATGTTTTTTATCTTGGAAATAAATGATTTATACGAAAATAAATTTGCTTGAATGATTTTTTTTGTATAGTTTTATCGCAAAATAAACGTAAAACGATTTTGTAAATCGTCACGCAAATCAGCCATATTCAATAAAGCATAACGATTTGCAAAGTCGTTTTACGTTCACATCAAATGTAACTAAAATACTAATCATTTTACAAAACATTTAACCAAATTACAATGAGATATTTACTTTTCTTAATTGCGCTATTTTTTGTTGGAAATGCAAATGCACAAACAGAGGCAACTCCGCAACTGGATATTAAAAACGGGTTTTTTACGCCTAAATTTTATATTGATGGTCAAAGGGCGAATAAATGGGATTTCACCTATCGAATACATGAAGACGAACAAGCTTTAAGACGCTTCAAAAAAGGTGCAAATTTGCGAGGTTTGGGATATGGAGTAGGGGCTTTGGGCGCAACGATGCTTATTTTTGAATACGACAGAAGAAAAGAGGATGGCTCTTTCGGCAGAAATTCCGATAATATTGCAAATATGGTGCTTTATACGAGTTGGGCATGTATTATAGGCGGTGCGGGGATGTATTACAGAGGTCACTTATGGCAAAAACGAGCAGTTGAGGTTTATAATGGAGAAGAAGAACAAAGCTCACTCCACCTCGGACCAACACGCGACGGAATGGGACTGACATTGACCTTTTGAAAATTCCAAGCACCAAAAAACAAATTCCAAATTCCAAAAGACAAATTCCAATTCAGTATGCTTTAATATTTCATTGGAATTTGTTTTTTGGTGCTTGGAATTTACCAATTTATCCTTTTCCACGCAACAATCTCCGAATGGGTTCGAGGTAAGTATCAACATTCAATACCTTAGAATCGCGCATGGCTTGTCGTGTCAAAATCAAGCCAATCGGCGTAAGGATAAGACAAGGCAACCACATACCTATAAATGGACTGATTGCCAATATTTTTGCTGATTTTTCGCCCATAATCATCATCATAATAAAGGCGACAAAAAAGAAAATAGAGACGAGCAGGGGCCAGCCAAAACCGCCTTTTCGGATAATCGCACCCATTGGCGCACCAATAAACAAAAACATCAAACAGGCATACGCCATACTAAATTTGCGATGCCACTCAATCTGATGCCTCGCGACGGATTCTTGGATTTTCGGAAGGTCATTGATGGTCGTTTGTGCGTAGTTTTTTACGTTACGAGCGAGGGTCATGGCACGATTAAAATGCCGCCCTCTATCTCCTTCGGGGAAAGCATTGATAAAGGTATCGACCTCTATACGTGGCAAGGTGTCTTTCAGGCGAAGTTCATTCATTGCGTGTTGCACACTATCCGGTCTTCGTTTGATATAGAAGTATGGTTCGGTATTTTTTAGGAGTTGTTCGCTGCGTTTGTTTTTTCGTAATTTTAGAGAGTCAATCGCATAATTCAACTGACTGATATTGAGCATACTGTGGTGGTTTTTAAAAAGTTCGGTATTGGTTTGGTCGAGGTCAAATTCGCTCATATCAAATATCTTTTCCCATTCCCTAAAACGAATATGCAGATGTTCGTAATTGTCGGTTTTATCGCGGCTTTGAGCTTTTAGTTCTTGGTATTGTTCGCCTTCGTAGAGCTTCAAGACCATGAATCTTTTGTCTTCTGTGGCATACATTTCGCCGCTTTGAGCTTGCATCTGACTGACGTTGCCTCTGTTTTCGCTGTGGTCATAAATCATTACATCACGGAGTTCTTTGCCGTCGTCGCTTTTTTCATTTACACGGATAATGGTCTCCCCAAAATCATCATTGAATACACCCGTGCCGAGGTCAAAAGCAGGTTTTTGTTTACGAATGTCGTAAAGGCGCGATTTAAATTTGAGATTGGAATACGGAATCAAATAATCTGAAGCCAAAAAAGACCCAACACTAATCAAGCTCGTAAAAAATATCAAAGGCAACATTATCCTCAACAAAGGAATCCCCGCCGACTTGACACTTGCCAATTCGTATCGTTCCCCCAAATTGCCCATCACCATCACCGAAGAAATCAAAACCGCAATCGGCAAAGCCATCGGTATCAGCGATGTAGAGAGGTAAAATAACAACTCTAATATTATCGAAACTTCTAAACCTTTTCCCACAATATCATCAATATATTTCCATAAA
>CALHBW010000510.1 GCA_937930625.1 uncultured Saprospiraceae bacterium
CCTTACTCCTTTACAAAAAGAGGCGTAGCAGATGAAAAGGGAGCGCAGATAGATTTAGTTTTGGATAGGGCAGACTCCGTTATTAATTTGATAGAAATGAAATTCCACAAGGAAGTTTATAGCCTTTCTAAAGCCTATGCAGAACAATTAAATCAAAAACAGCAGGTTTTTCAAAGCACCACCAAAACGAAAAAACACCTCTCTTGGACTATGATAACTGCCTTTGGTTTTAAGCCTAATACGCATAGTATAGGATTAATTGAAAATCATATTACTTTGGATGTTTTGTTTGAAGATATATCTTTAGATTATTAAATTGGGCTTAGTAAGTGGAAGTATAAGTTTAAGAATAAGTTTAAATAAATAATTGGCTACCCATTCAACTTTGCCTAAAGCGAATACTCGTCAGACGAATCCTTTTATTCAGTGCGAATATTTTATGAGACAAATCACAACATTTCACAAAACCTTCGTCAGACGAGTAGTAATCTCGCAAGCAAACTTAGACGGATAACCGCATGTTTTATTTTATCACTTCTTCCGCTTCCCTTTACTCTTCTTAGTCGTTTTCTGTGTGGTTTCTTTCACAGTTTTCACCGTCTTTTTCGGTGCAGCTTTCTTTTGAATCACTGCGGGTTCGGGGTCATAAATTTGAGCAGTAACTGGCTCGGAAAAATTCGTATTTCTGCCCCAATACACCATTCCACCAACAAAACACAATAATGCTAATAAAGACCCAATCAATGAAATCGTTTCGCCCGTATAAAAAGAACGCGGCTCAAAACGCATTTCAATTTTGTGCTTGCCTGCGGGTACGCGCATGGCGCGGAGTACGTAGTCGGCTTTGATGAAATCACCGTCTGTGGCTTGGTCGTCAATATAGACTTGCCAACCTTTGTTTGGCGGATAATATATTTCGGAGAAAACAGCGAGTTGCTCACTATTAGCATTCGATTCGTAGGTCAATTTATTGGGGTGATAATTGGTGAGACGAATGGAATTTCCTGCATTCGAGAGACTGTCGGAACGAAGATTTAAACCGCTTAAATAATCGCTGTATTTTTTCTGTATCAATGCGGTAGTACGCGGATTGAGATTTTTTAAACCTGATAATTCTGCATCCGCATTTTCTACTAATTTAAAATCATTTACAAACCATGCATTACCCAAATTCGTATTGCGCGGAACGGCTTGTGGTGCACTTTCTCTGCCGCCCGAAATAAGGTATTTGGTATTGAGCATGTCGAGAATATTGCTGTTGGTATTGACATCACCTAAATTATAAGCCACCAACAACTCTTCGTAAATCATTAATTTAGCTGCATGATAACCGCTTAGACTTTTGTGGAAATAAGAAGTTGTTGCATTGCCTCTAAGTCCGCCGCGTGAGAGGTCGAATACACGGAAATTAGGGTCTTTATCGCCCATAATCTGGGTATCAGCAGGTGTGGGTTGGGCGGCAGCAGTCATACTTGATTTTTCTTCAAAACTATCGCTATTGACATATCGGGTTGATACCGACCACGCCTCAATCAAGACCAATATCGCAATCGTCGGAATAGCAAATACCGACTTGAATCGTCCGGTGGTATATGCCCATAATGCTCCCGCAGCAGCAAGGATAAAGAGCAAAGCACGAATGACATCCGCACGAAGCAATCCTGCACGGTCTGCGCGCAACATTTCGCGGATTTCGGCTTGTTCCGGGTCGTTGGCTCCGCTAAAACTCAACATGCCACTTCCCAACAACATTAGCAAGCAAATACCTCCCGCAATACCCGCCGCATACATGAGCGCACGACGTTTTTGTGCCGTAGAAATTTCATTACTGAAAAAACGCTGCAAGCCCAATGTTCCCATTAAAATAAATAAAATCAAACCGATATTGAGTATCATTTTAACAGAGCGAAATTTGCTATAAAAAGGAAAATAATCGAACATGAGGTCGTTGAAAAAGAAGTTTTTACCCCAAGCCAATATAATCACAAAAATACTTGCAGTGATGAGCCACCATTTAATCGGACCTTTCACCAAAAATGCTCCTAAAAAGAATAGAAAACAGACAATCGCGCCATAGTGAATCGGTCCGGCAGTAAAGGTTTGGTTGCCCCAGTACATGATGCTGCCGGCTTGTTGGGCAGCGTATGTTTTGGCTTGGCTGCCGGATGCGCCCTGACTTTGTACTTGTCGGAGCAAAACGTCGTAAATCTCTGTACCCTCGCCGCTTTGTAGCGAACCGCCACCACGTGCATTGGGAAACATCAAAGTCATCGTTTCGCCAATGCCATAACTCCAACCGAAAGCATAATCTTTGTCCAAGCCATCTTGTCCGGCTTTAGTGGCGAGTTCAGATTTTCCGCGAATGGTTTCTTTGGCGTATTCTTGGGTCGTCCAGAGGTTGGTGGTATTGGCGGCAAAAGCGAGTATCGTAGCGATAGCTAATGCGCCGGTAGCTTTTGCGAAGTTGGGCAGTTCGTTATTTCGGATGGAGTCGATGAGTTTGAAGATACCATAAATGGCGAGAATCAGGAGCAGATAATAGGTGATTTGGAGGTGATTGGCGGTGATTTGTAAGCCAAGAAAAAAGGCGGTCATACCCGCGCCGAGCAGATATTTGCCACGATAGGCGAGCAGCACACCCGCAAGCGCGGCGGGCGTGTAGGCGAGCGCGATGATTTTGGTGGAGTGTCCAGCCTCCATCAGAATGACGTAGTTGGTACACAATCCGTAGGCAATCGCGCCCATGATACCGATGCGCCAGTCCACGCCCATCGACGCCATTAGTATATAAAAACAAAACATCAACAAGAACAAAGCCGTATGTGGTACAGTAACGCTGTTCCAAGCCACAAATGCACGATAAGGATGTAGAAGTAGATTATTTTTTGCCGAGCCGCGCAGTTGGTAGGTCGGCATTCCGGCAAATGCTGAATTCGTCCAAAGAATAGGACGGTCGCCATTTTCCTCATACTTTTTCATTTCGGCTTGCATCCCATAGGCATTGAAGTTATCCGATTGGCGGAGGACTTTACCTGTCACGGAAGGCAAAAAGTAAATGAAGGCTACCGCCATCAGGATAAAAAATGCGGCGATGTGGGGGAGGAAGTGCTTTATGGTTGAACTCATAATTGGATGAAAATGTGATGAACCGCAATTTACGATAGTTTGAGTAAATTTTGATGATTTTTGAACTTGATAATTGAACTTGCGCTTGAACTTTCCTATGTCCATATCGAACAATGCTCCAAATCAATACTGTCTTCGTAAAATATCTTGGTAGTTTCTTCAAATGACCGGGTAAAATCTGAAACGAAAAATTGATGCGGGTTGGTGCGTTTGTCATTTAAAAGATGGTGTTGGGA
>CALHBW010000511.1 GCA_937930625.1 uncultured Saprospiraceae bacterium
GAGAGTGGCTTTGATTATCGTGGGGCGCGGTTTTATGATGGGGATGTGGCGAGGTTTAATTCGCTTGACCCGCTGGCGGCGGATTACCCTGAGTTTTCGGATTATCTTTATGTGGCTGCAAACCCGCTGGTATTTGTTGACCCAACAGGTAAGAATAATGAAGAGGCACAAGATAATCCTGAAGAGTGGGATGGTGGCTGGACAGAAAATCATCAATATCTTGCGGAAGTTTTTGGTAACTACGATTTAGCAGATGCTATCGGAAGCAATATCTTAACAAGAAGACAAAATGAAGTAACAAATAATGATAATAGTATCCCCATTCCCCTGCCTGTTTTGATTACTATGATGACAGGACAACAGCGACATTTGACAGGACCGGATGCTGTTGGAGTGGAACTTAACCTAAGTGTTGTTGGAGGAATGGGTGCATCAAATTCTCCTGTTGGTGGTATTTTAATTCTAAGAGGACAAGATGCAGGACAGATAGTAGGTGTCTCGGACGTAGGTGTTGCCTCTGGGCTTGATGTTTCTGTTTCCGTTGTTGGTACAGTATATTATTATAGTGGAGATGAAGAACAATTGAACAAATTCACATTTGCGGGAATAAGAGGTGAGGCAAATGCTTCCGTAAGTGTTGCAGGTGTTGATATTGCAGCAAAAGGAATGTTTGCACCAGTAGATAATTGGCAAAATTTTGTCTTCGGCATTGGTGCAGGAGTCGGATTATCTCCACCTGTTCCAGTAAAAATTACTGGAAATATAAATATCGGAACCACCATACTCTGGAATAGTTCAGAAGAACCATAAAAAGATATTTATGGCAGTCAACTCATAAGAAATTCATAAACATTTTTTATAAATAAATACTAATTTACATAAGATTTAAACATGAAAAAGATAGTAATGTTGCTCCTTGTTCTATTTAATAGTTGTAACTTTGGCATGATTTCTCTGAATGAAGATATGAACTATGAGTTAGTAGTGGAACATTTTATTATAAACAGAGGTGCCGTTTACATTAATGACTCTATCGTTATAACAAATTTAGATTTAGCTCCAGTTGCGTCAAAACACCATTTGTTTTCTAAAATTCAAAAAGGAGACAGGATTATAAAAAGAGCATATAGCGACACGTTGTATTTAAAAAACAAAAATATCAACTATGCGTTTTTGCTGAACTTTAATAACTGATTTTTTTATTGCTGTCCCAAAAACGCCCGACTCACCCGCCTCTCAATCAAGGGCAGGGCGTGTCGGGCGTTTTTCATAGTGTATCATGCAAGAGTACTGCCTCCGCACTACTACCCATACGGAAAAGCCCTACGCACCACATAGAATAAATACACCGCCAAAATTCCATTTTATTCAACCAAAAAAGAAACCCAACATTCAAAAGAATGTCGGGCTTCATAATTTATTTTCAAATTTATAAAATAATTAAAAATAACATTTTGCAAAGCAAAAATTCTAATTACTCAATAAACCAATCACTACTTCACAGTCAACTTGAGTGCTTTACGTCCTTCGTCAGTAATCACATTGACAAAGTAAGTACCTGCGGCAAGATGGCGTACATCCATCGAGAATACTTGGTCTTTCACATTATTATGAACTTCGCTTTGGATGGCGCGTCCCATAATATCGAGCAAGTGAATCTGCACTGTTTCGGCAGTTTCCTTCAAGTCAAGTGCGATATTCACGGTTTCGCTTGCCGGATTTGGCATGAGCGTGACTTGTGAATCCTCAAGTTGTGGCAAGTTGGTATTAGTGATGATAGAAGTATTCAAACGAATAACCGGTGGGAAGAAACCTTCGTTGAAGAACCAGTCTGTACTACCGTTTCTACCAATTGAACCACCATGACCTGAAACAGAACCATCAGATTCGAGTATAGCTACAGAGGGCGCAAAGCGGTCATCAGGAGTCGTACCAATAAACATGGTATCCGAACCTGTATATTCCAACAAGAGAAGGTATTCGCTGGCAGCATCAAGTACAGGTGTTCCGCCTGTGCCATTGATGTCAAGTAAATCAACGGTAATCAACTCATTGTCCTCAACGTCTGAAGTAATAGTGTATGACTCAAAACCAACGATATTGTCGATAGAAGTCTCTGCGCTATTGGCACCACCAAAAGCAAAGTCACCATCTTCGTCGATGTTGCCGTCACCATTAGGGTCGAGCTTGTAAAGGATGATATTGATAGTTTCGTCAACGATATTTTGTGGGCTGGAAAGCGCAAATGTAGCAGAAATTCCTTCTGCTTGGTTGGCAATCGGGAAGATAGTTCCGTAAGCCCATTCACCTGCAATAAATACACCACCCGGTGTAGCATTGAAGTCATCATTTCCAAAAACTTCTTCTTCAGAAATTGTGAAAGTTCTGCTTTCTTCATTGACACCATCTACATAGTTGCCAATGTCTTCACCATTATTGAAGAAACGGGCAGTATATTCACCAGCCATTGTAGGCGTGTAAGTACCCGATGGAGAAGTCAACCACGAAAATCCGGCAGGAAGTGTATCTACCATAGCCATCATAGTGTCAATGATTGTCATGTTTCCGGCAGGGTCGGTGATTTCACACGAAAGGTGTACATTTTCCAATGGAACATCAGCTCTGTTCTGATGCCAGAAAGTAACATTCAATGGCTGTACTTGATTAAGCGGCGTATTTTTGTTGTATGCAATGGTAGAACCACGTAAATTAAACTCATCTGTGAGCGTCACGTTTACTGTACCGTTCGCCATTTCTGCTTTGATTTGGTCGCAGAACTCAAGTGTAAGAAAAATCGCAGAAATCACCGGGTCTTCTGCGCCTTCCGGCGCACTCATATTGGTAATACCACCACGATCCGGGTCGCTTAATGGCGCATTATTACAGATAATGACGGCAGTAGCACCCACGTTTTGTGCATTGAGTACTTTATCAACGAAGTTACAAGTACCTCTGTCAATCAAAGCGATATTACCGAAAACATCGTCGCCATTAGTGATAGGTTCACAAGCGTCGGTTTCAGTATCGGCAGCAACGCCGTCCGTGATAGCAACCAAATCGCCTGAAACTGTACCTACGGTTTCGGGTCCGAAAATATCGTCACCCAGTTCTTCATAGTCACCGGCAAGGTCGGTGTTATTGATTCTAAGCACTGTTTGGGCAAAAACGCCACTAAGGCATAGTGCAAGAATAAAAGTAAAGCTTACTCTTAAAGCATTTGTAAAAGAAATTTTCATAGAAATTCGGATTTAATTATTGTAGAATTAATAAATATGTAATCATTTGCTCTTACCTACATTTGAACGTTTTCAGATGTAAATTTGAAGAATAAAACTGTCTTATGGTCATTAGATATTTAGATTGGAAAGTTCAATTGTTAGCAGTAATGTATTTAATTACCGAGCAAAATTTAATTCAAAGTTAATAGAAAGAAATGATTTTTTATAATCCTTTTTGACTTGTTAACAATTGGACGACAAAAGAATATTTTTTAACTTGTATTAATCCTGTTGAAAAATGACATTCTTAATGAATGTTGTGTTTTTGTTATTTATAAAAAATTTATTTAAAATAAGTAATGGGTTACATCTTTAGTTAAATTATGTATTTACGCTTGTTTTATGGGCAATTATTCTTCAAAAATAATAAATAATTTAAAATTATCGTTTATTTATTTTTATTCATTTATAATTATGTTTTGAAAAAAAACCAAAAATGACGTTCACTTTTTTGTGTTTCAGGGAATATAAGGGTGTAATTCAAGTTCACAGTTTATCTGCAACTTGATTTAGGAATCATCATCATCACTCTTTTTAACCACTCAAATCATTAGAAATGGCAGGCATAAGCACTCATGAAGCAAACCCCATACAAAGTATCACGGCAGACCGTTTTGAGTTAGCATATAATTTTACACTCAATAATCTGTGTCGCTCTGAGCAAGCCCTATCTATACACGTAAATGCTCCCTTACAAATCCTTCGTCTCATCTTGGAATCTCCACGCGATAATGCGAGCCATGCACTTGAGTTATGGTTATTCTGTGAGGCTCGAAAAATATTCAATAACATCAAAAGAACGGGATTGCGCCAAAAGGCAATTCATCGACAAATTGTTCAGCGTTTTGTCATGCAATTAGCACCCGAAAAACGCCCAAACAAAGCACCATACATTCAACAACTCATCTTTAATATCCTTGAAAAAATGGGATTTGCGAGTTGATACGGGTTGCGGATTACGAGTTACGAGTTATTTAAGAGGTTTTTTCGCGAAGCGAAAAAACCCGCAACCCGCAACCCGATTTACCCTGTCACATTATGCCGTTTTTTCGACAAAAAATGAGTGCTTTCATACCTACCTTGAGCATCGTTCTTTCAATCCAAAATAATGCGCTTACATATCAAATGAGTAAATGAGTGGATTAATAAATGAGTAAATGTTTCTAACTCCAAACAATAGAATACTATTCATTTATATATTTACCCATCTACTCATCTACTCATTTATTCATTTACTCATTGTACTTAGAATGGTGAAAATTACAAACGTCTTACTACTTTTTACTTTTATGGTGTGTTCGGGATTTACGTGGAAAGCATCGCACGATGCTGCTGCGAATGATATTCCTGAAATGGCACCTGATACGACTTATTTAAGACTCGAAACACGTATTGCAGAGGGCAACAACGATGTAGAAGAAAACGGATTGACGGGCGATATTTATTTCAATAGCACCGACCTCGAACTTTGTCACGACAGAGGCAGTACCGGAAACCAAGCGATTGGATTGCGTTTCACGACTATCTTTTTGCCGCCGGGGGCAGAAATTACGAAAGCTTATATTCAATTTACTGCTGATGAATCGGTGAATATTCCCGGTATGTTAACCATATCGGGCGAAGATTCGGCAGACTCCGAACCATTTCAGGCAGAACCATATGATGTATCTGCGCGTCCGAGAACTTATGCTTCGATAGAATGGATGCCAAATAATTGGCAGGCAGACGAAAGCACGGCTTTGCAACGTACTGCCGATATTAGCGAAATCGTTCAGGAAATTGTCAATAAATCTGACTTTACAGGAATGGATTTCGCCATGACATTTGTCATTGAGGGAGAAGGAAAGCATATCGCTAAAGCATACGAATTGAACCCACAGGCAGCTCCTATGCTTTATGTAGAATACGATTATTAATAGAATTATTTGGCAT
>CALHBW010000512.1 GCA_937930625.1 uncultured Saprospiraceae bacterium
ACGCACTTCTTTGCCTTGCATCAGGTACATCAGCGCATTTTGCAAGCCCATCAAATAGGGCAATTTGACCGTACCGCCACCGCCGGGCAGCAAGCCGACTTTCGACTCAGGGAAGCCCAATTTAATCTTAATATTATTCAACACAATCCGATGATGACAGCCCAAACACAACTCCAAACCACCGCCCATCGCCGTACCATTTATCGCCGCTACGAAGGGTTTGCCGCCCGTTTCGATAGCGCGAAATGCAGCGTGCATTTCCATCATTTCCTTAAATTGTTCGGCAGCTTGACCGCCCATCGTTTTCAATTCGCGCAAATCGGCACCGGGCATAAACATACTCCGCCCTGACGTGATAATCATGCCCCGCACACTGTCATCCGCAATGGCTTCGTGCGCCACTTTCAGGTATTCTTGGATAAATCCGGTACTAAATAAATTCGTCGGATTATTAACTTGATTTATGGTGAATATGCCTATGCCGTCATCACCTACAATGAAGTGGAATAGGTCGTTTTTTATGTTTTGCATTTGTATGATTTTAGTCTGATATTTTATTCCGCAATATCGTATTTTTTATGGAGAAAACGTTATGATTTTTGATGTTGATTACCTATACAGTCTATTCCTAACACCTCTATATTTGGCTCATCTTTGTAAACGGCTTTATGTTCTGTAAGGTATTCTTTAAAGGTTTTAGTTTTCCTATTACTAACGTCTCCGAAAATTAATAAAATACAGTAATCCGCATACAGAGGCTGCATATAGTTGTACTTTATCTTATTGGCGTATTCTATTTTATTTTTGGCTGATAATTTAAACGTTTTTTCTCGTTTTAACTCAAGTAATATTGCCCCTACCAATCCGTAAGTAATCAACAGGTCTATTCTCTCATCGCCCGTATTTTGTGCTTCTTTGTATATTCTGAGTGTCATATCAGAATCTCGCAACCCCTCTCTCATGAAACAATATTTAAGTTTGGGTATGATATAGTCTTGAATTGCTCTCTCCCTCGTTGTGCTTGTAAATTTCATAATTACTTTATTCGCTCCCTCTTGTTCTATCCAATGCTTCAAATCTCTATCAATGACTTTTTTTACAACATCATAAAGTTCCATTGGAGTGGTAATATCTATGTATTTCTTGGCTTTTAGCTCGTTGTATTTTTTTATTGCATCTGAAATTTTGTCGGGTTGGCTCAACTCCTTTATATAGTGGTTACGAATTTTATCTAAATATGGCTGAAACGATATATAAGCCTTAGTTCCGACAAAATCACTGAGAGTTTTGTTGATATCCTGTAGATTTTCTTTTATATGATATTTTCGAGACTTTAAATTGATAAAATATTGTGATACTGGTTCACATACTACACTCCTGAAATATCCACTATCAAATTTGTTATTGTTTATTAATTTGCACGATTCTTTAAGGAGTCCGAGCATCAGAGATTTAAATCTAAATTCAATATTACGCACTTCCTTCATATTCATATATATATCTTTAATGTCAGATTTATAAGAAGGTGTGGTATCTTTACGTGCATAATTAGACAGACGTTTTCTAATGTTTTTTAATATTTCTTTTACTAACCATTCTAAGGCTTCTTCATCACCTTTTCTAACTAAAGCTTCATTTGCATGGATAATTTCATCTATTATAGAACTTTTATTTTCGACAATGCTTCTCAAAATATTATCTGTCGCTTCTGTATTGTATCTATCGGATATTTCTATTAATAAATGGCTTGCTATATTGTGTTTTCGCAACATAAGTAATAACTCATTTACTTCTTCCTCTGTTGGATTTGGAATAATAGCAAATATTATATCGTTAATTTCACGACCATTGACTCCAGTTTGCTTATATGGTAAAAAATATAGTATTTCTTGTCGATATGATTCGATGTTAATCTCAAATTTTTCGATTAATTCAATTGAATAACCATAAGCCCATTTGTAAGAATCACTTGACTTATATCCCTCTTCACTATGCACAGGATTATACTTTAATATTTTTTCAATTAGTTGTTTGAATTCTTGTTTTACTGAATCGTTAAACTCTTTATGATTATCAAAAAAATATGGGTTTCCGGGATAAATATAGAGTTTCACCGCGTCGTGATGTCCTTTATTTAAATTTTCTATAAATTTGTTGTAACGTTCATCATCAATTTCCTGATTATTCTGAATATAACTCTTATTTGCAAGTATAGATTTTTCAAATTGTTCAGAAAAATGAATCTTTGCTAATGCCTTAACATCAGGATTAGAACTACAATAAAGAGGTATAAATGCATTCACTTTTTCACCAAATTTACTCTCTACTGTATCAATAAACTTCATCGCCTGATGCTCTTTTAGTATTGAATCTGTATGTTTATAGTTGGAGAGAAACCTGAGAAATATTTTCTCATCACTTGAATGTAATCTATCCAGTATCTGAGGTAATGCACCGCCACTTCCCTTGTTTAATATCTCCAGAAGATTCTCAATGAGATTAAAGTAATGCCATTTATGAATAGCATAAACCGTTAATTCAATAGCATACTCACCAATTTCATTATTCCAATTATTTTCTAAATTCAAATAAAAATCAGTCATATTATCCATACCACTTATCACCTTATAGGTATAAGTGTCCTGCCAATCAGTAACACTCCTACCACCATTATTTTCCATAACTTTGAAAAAGTTGACAAAACCTTCCTGTGTATCTATGGAAGAAAAGCCTTCTGAATATGGACTATCACGTCTCATTTTTCTGAAAAATAATTCAATAGAATCTGTGTGGTTCGCATTGACTTCTGCATAAGCCGTTATTATAGCATCATCTATCGCATCATTCTGACCATACAAAGACTTGATACTATCAAGTTCCTCAATTGATTGGTATATCTTTGCGAGGGCATATATTGAGAAAAATTGCATCTTATCACCATAATTAAATGGCACATGTGCATACTCCTGCAATTTATTTTTCCAATCAATAATTTCTTTTTCAGAAAATATACCTTTATCCTGTTGGTAGCGGTAGAAAAGTCCTCGTAGTATAAAAGCTACATTAGCTCTCAATATACGGTCACTATAATCTTCATTTTGACCTTTGATAGCATCCAGCAACAATCTACGATTATCGTCTTTCACAAAATATTCTCCTAATATTTCCCCCCAGTTTTCATCGTGAATAATATATCTAACTTCCTGTGTATAAAAGTTAAGTATGATATCAAAAATCTCTGATTTTTCAAGTTTATCAACGTGTGTATGATTCGGATATTTGAGTAGTACAAAATGATTGGGGATCTTAATTTGTGCAGCATATCTGATTATAGGTAACAACAAATTCGGTTCAATTTCAACAAGATAAGAAAGAACATCTAACCAATTTTCATAAATATCATCCAGTTTTTGTTCCACCGCAACGTCAAAAATAATCTGTTCAGAGCGACTAAATCTTGAAATGGCTTTTGCCGCTAAATATTCCTGAAATTCAGTATTTTCAAACTCAACGGAATCTCCATTGTCTTTTAAAATTGTCCTATCGTAGAAGATTTCCAGTAAAAGTTGACTATCTAAATTTAGGTTGGTGTCCAGCATGAAAGTAACAAAGTCATCTTTGGAAATTTCATTTGTTCTTTGAATCTCTAATATCAAAGCAAGCCGTTCTAAAGATTGTTTGACATAAAAAATCTTTCTACTATATCCAAACCCATTCTTCTTTGACTCTACCTCTTCTTTTCTTAATTTTTCAAAGATAAATTTTTCAAATAATTCATATCTACCATATTCTAAAACCTTATCTAATCCTTCACTTTCAATAAATTCTGCAAAAATTTCTAAATAACGCGGTACCGATAATATATTATTTCTGTTCCAGTAACCAAATTTATTTTTTTCGGAAAGCTTTGCTCGTAATTCACCTTCTTCTCTTGAAGGGCATACCTTCTTGAGATATTCAACAGCATCCTGAAATGAAAAAGATTGAATCTCTGCGATGCTAAAACCCAATTTACTCAAACGAGCTTTTTCTCTCACTACATGATGTGTACGACATGACACAAATAACTTTATGTTAGAATGGTCTTTTATGAGACTTTCTATTTCTTCTATTCTTTCAACGGTCTTATAAAATAAATCGTGTCTGACCTCATCCAAAGCATCCAAACAAATCATGATTTTAGACTTGCTCGCCAAGCATTTTTGGATATATCCGAGTATGTCAGAGTCAGATTTTTTGAGGTCAAAAAATCCACATTCATAATCGTTACCAGCCAGCTTTATCAATTCTTTTAGAAGCCTTGATTTTCCAAAGCCCGGTTCTGCAACTACGAGTGTTTTTGATTTTTCACTATCTAAAAGTTTTGTGAGTGATTCTAGGGAATCCCCTCCTCTTGATTCTAAAAATGAATGTAGATTAGGTTTAAGGTTAATCTTTGGTTGGATATACACGCCTTTGTTTAGTGTAGGACTATTCATGATGTAAATATTTTGAGTGCAAATTTACATCAAATTATTTATTAATTATGAAAACAAGATACTTATTTTTGACCCCGTACAGACGGTTTCAACCGTCTCGTAAACAGTCACTTGACGGCTAAAGTCGTCAGTACGGAGTCCCGTAGCACGGTGCTTCCAGCCCGTGCCGCGTACTACATGCACGGGCTGGAAGCGCCGTGCTACGATGCATGTGGTACGAAAAAAGCCTTCGTGAACGTCGTTCACGAAGGCTTGTATTTTTCAGATAATCAATGCATTATCAATTATCCATTCTTAATTCTCAATTAAAAGAAATTATTGTTTTACAAATTTCTGTGTCATAACTTCTCCTTCTGCATCAACGATAGACAAGAAGTAAACTCCTGCTTGCAAACCTGATACATCAATTCTGTTGACATTTGTTCTGATTTCTTGTACCAATGCACCTGTGATGCTGTACATAGAAATGGCTTGTACATTGTCAGATAAACCTGTGATGTTCAAGTAGTCAGTCGCGGGATTCGGGAATACACGGATGAGTTCTCCACCGAATTCTTCTGTGTCACTTGCGTCGAATGTACCGATGTCATCACCTCTGCTTGGTGTACCAAGTGCTGTGATAGTCTGACCGCTTTCAGGTGCGATGAATGCGCTACCTGTACCTCTTACCGTGACCTGATCGATATAGATTTGGTCAGCATTACCTGAAGCATCACATTGGAAAGCAACTTGGGCATTAGACCCGAAGTTGTAGTCGGCAGAGCTGATAGTAACAGTTGCAGTATAGAATTGATTGTTCTCAAAGTTTGTACCACGAGCATAAGCTGCTACGGTATTCCAGCTACTTCCGTCGTAGAAGCGTACCCAGAAGTCTTCGCCATTTTCCATGCTATATGGGTAGAAGTAGAATTCTACTTCTATAGAGCTGTGTCCAGTGGCATCGAATGAGCTTGAAGTCATTCTGGATGCTGTACCTGAATTGTCGCGTATGCGGATAGAGTAGCTGCCTTCGTATGAGCGTGTACCGCTATAACGGTAACAATCGCTACCACCATCTGTCCAACCATCCCAGCCTGACTCGAAGTAACTTGCCATAAAGGTTGCAGGGTCAGTTCCTCCACCGCCACCGCCGCCACCGGGCGTGGTGACTGTAGCTGTATTACTTGCGCCAGACTCGTTGCCTGCTGCATCTACAGCTGTAACTTGGAAAGAGTAAGTGCTTGCAGCAGTTAATCCGGTAATATCTACAGAAGTATTGGCTGTTTGCCCCAATAGGTTGCCACTTGAATATACATTATAGCCTGTAACACCAACATTGTCTGTGGAAGCATTCCACGAGATTGTTGTTTGTGTTTCGGTTGTATTAGAAGCTGTGAGGTTGAGTGGTGTGGAAGGTGCCTCAGTGTCTGGACCGCCGCCGGATGCTGCTTCTACGCAGAAGGTAGAAGATTCAGAAGAACCAAAACTGCCGCCGCTCGCAATAGTAGTACCGCCGCTTGAGAGTGCGTAAGAACCGTTACCGTAAGAGCAGCAGATACCGTCACCGTAAGCATCATTGATAGTGAATGTGTAGTCACCATCTGCCAAGCCATTGATTGACTCGGTTACAGTAGAACCATCTGCATTAGCAGTAGAGTAGGAGCCGGAAGCTACGGTAGAACCGCCGCTTGTTACTGACCAGCTTGTTTCCTCCGGATAGTTATCCAAAGTGATGGTCAAAGTCAAATCGCCATCTTCTACACAATCGCCTGTTGGTGGATTTCCACCGCCACCGCCGTCGTAAGCTGCGCCTACACCAACAGCATACCAAGCGTCAGTAGTTGCAATAACTTCAGCAGAACCTGCACCATAAAGGTCAGTAGCTGCCTGAATCGCACCTGCGCGAGCATCACTGAACTGTGAGTTTCTTGATAGATAAGTAGCCAAGTTACGGTAAGCAATAGCCGCTGCTTTATCCATACCGATTCCTGATACGCTATAAGAATCACCTTTGTCATTTGTACCGGATTCACCTACTGTGAGGATATAGAACCACTTGTTTTGTACACCTGAATTGATGTGTACACCACCATTGTCAGAAGAAGCGGTGTGCCAGTAACTACCTTGATAAGTATCCGGGTCACCGAATGCATTTGGATTGCTCATAGAGCGCAATGCGCCGCTACCACCGATACCAATATCCGTACCCATATACCAGTCGTTTGTGCCAGTTGCAAAGTTTTCGACAGACTCACCAAAGATGTCTGCGAAAGACTCATTCAAAGCACCTGATTCGTAGCTGTAAACGAGGTCTGCACTAAATTGTATAACACCGTGCGAGATTTCGTGTCCGACAATATCCAATGCAACAAGAGGTCCATATGAAGTACCGTTACCGTCACCGTAAGTCATACGGCTACCATCCCAGAAAGCGTTTACATAGTTGCTGCTGTAGCTTACGTAAGAACGGATTGTAGCACCACTGCCATTATAAGAGTCACGACCGTGCTTACTTAGGAAATATTCGTGCGTATTTTCTGCACCCCAGTGAGCTTGTACTGCGGTAGCATTGCCGTTGAAATCTGTATTAGAATCAGTTACGTCCGAAGCATTATTATAGTTGGTACCATTATTCATATCGAATGTTTGGATACCGTTAGCGGCTTGACGTAAACGGTAGCTGCCATTATATGAATCCGCTAAGAAACTGACATTACCATTATATAGAGAAGCACCACTTGCATTCACATCAGCATGGCACAATTTGTCATTCTCTTTGATAAATTGACCTGTTTGTGCATCAATATATACTTCTGCTCTGTAAAGAGGGCTTGCCGCATAAATATCAAATTTGTACGCCAAACGTGCAGGAGCAATCTGCTTCAAATCCGGTACGATAACGAGGTCGCCTCTAGGCTTCTCATAACCATCTACATCACCGAGTGAAGTACTTTCTTGCCAAGCATAATCGCTTGCGTTTACGTAATCCAATGCACGCTCAAAAGCAGTACGTGCAGGCATTACGAGTGACATATTGATATTATCAATTGCTCTGAAGTAGCCTGTCATGTGTTGTACTACGCCGTTTTTAGCGTGTGTAGTATAACTACATCCGTCCACTTCTACGCCTCTATAATATTGTTGAAATTTTTGGTGAGTAAATCCTAATTGATCCTGGGTAGTAGCAACGAGTCTTAGTTCGTCATCATTGGTCATCTGTAGATGTGTTCTGAATAATTCTTGGTGTTGGTCAGTTGTTGCTGTAGTGTTTAGTTTTACAAAGTTCGGTAATGTCTTACCGGAGGCAGGTTTGTCACCTTGGGCAAAACCTGCCGTTAAAAAAAGTAAAAGGAGGGGGAGTGTAAAGATAAATTTCTTCATCAATTCAGTATGAAAATTTAGTTAGTAAAAATTAGTAGTATGTGTATTTGGAGTGTACTGTCACATTCCAAATTTTCCGCAATGTAAATAGGAATTTTGAGAAATCTTGTTTGGGCATCGTAAAAAAACGTAAAACACGTTTTTTTCGTGACAGGCATATAAGTTAAAATTTTATTCATAAAAACATATGGAAAATGTATTCTGAATAAGTTTAAATTATTTTTTAAAGTCTGATTATTAGCGTAAAAAATAATTAGAATTTTAATTATGTATTAAGCCTGTGTTAACATAAGTTAAAAATATAATTGTGAATTCGTGACAAGGTATTATTTTTATTTTTAATACAAAAAACTTAAAAATGAGCGTTTGTGACGATGAAAAAGGGTAGGAGAGGGGGCTTGTTATTTGCTTGAAAGTCTTGTATGTGCGAGTTCCAATTTCTAAATTGGCTTGATGAGATAGACAAATATATTAGATTTTCGGACTTGTGTACCACTCGCATTGTTATTGATTTTGATACCCATTAATATTAAATGTGACAGTCGTAGCATTCGTGCAACCAAATAACATTAAATAAAACCCACTCTACACAACCATTTCATCAAAAAACTATTTTTAAATACAGACAAAGTTAACTTTGCATTAATAACGATAGTTTTTGTTATATTTTAAAATTTTTAAAATATAAATAATTGAAAATTAAATATCTAAGAGAATTTTAAACTTAAACTTAAACTTAAACTTAAACTTCATGTCTTATTCGCACGATAAAGTAAATCCCTACGACGATACTACAACGGCTAAAAAAACACAGGTCACCGGAATGTTCGACAACATTGCGCCATATTACGATTTTCTCAATCGCTTTTTGTCTTTGGGTATCGACCAAAGTTGGCGCAAAAAAGCCATCGGCAAACTCGAAGCTGCACAACCGCAACAAATACTTGATGTGGCTACCGGTACAGCAGATGTGGCGATTATGATGGCGAAGCGTCTAAAACCGGAACGCATCGTAGGCTTGGATATTTCGAAGGAAATGTTGGCGGTCGGACAGCAGAAAATCGAAAAGGCAGATTTGGATAAATGTATTGAGCTTCAACAAGGTGATTCAGAAAATTTGCCCTTCGCGGACAATACTTTCGACGCAATTACCGTTGCATTTGGTGTCAGAAATTTTGAAAATCTGGAACAGGGGTTAAGCGAGATGCAACGTGTCTTGAAACCGGAAGGTCAACTGATAGTTTTGGAGTTTTCGCAGCCGCGAATGTTTCCCTTCAAACAGTTGTTTAATTTTTATTTCAAATACATCCTTCCGACCATCGGGCGTGTAACTTCTAAAGACCCCAAAGCGTATAAGTATTTGTATGAATCTGTGCAGGCTTTTCCCGACGGTCAGCACTTTTTGAATGTATTAGAGAAAACGGGGTTTAAATCGAATCAATGCACACCACTCAGTCTTGGAATATGTTCCATTTATCATGGAAAAAAATAATGTTTATCGCCATTTTAGCGGTGATGACGATAAACGCCAATGCCCAAATCAAAGGAACTTATAATTACCTTGATTTTGCCAATAAACCCTATTATTTTGGTATTACGCTCTCTTATAATACATCGGACTATCGCGTATCGCCAAGCGAAAATTTTATCTTAAATGATAGTGTACGCACCATTCTTTCTCCACGCGGACCGGGCTTCAATCTCGGTATCGTCGGTAACTTAAAGGTGGGGCAGTATTTTGATTTTCGTTTCTTACCTACCTTATCTTTTGCAGACAGAAAATTGGATTATGATTTTGTTCGTGTCGGTGAGATGCAGCGCGAGCAAGTCGAAGCGGTTTTTATAGAAGCACCCTTTTTAGTCCGCTACAAATCAGCACCTTATAACGATATTCGCGCTTTCGTTGTGGCAGGTGTCAAATATTCATTTGATGTAGCCAGTAATTCGCGGACACGACAAAAAGATTCCCTGCTCAAAGTTGCCCCATCGGATTTCTCCGTCGAGTTCGGCGCAGGTGTACAGATATTCTTTCCGTATTTTATCTTTTCTCCCGAATTTAAAGTCTCACACGGCTTGAGCAACATTCTGATACACGATGATGATTTGATTTATTCGTCGGTCTTAGATAAATTGTTTTCACGGACGTTTACGCTCTCGTTTCACTTTGAGGGCTAGTTTTTTAATGGATAATGAATAACGAATAACGAATAACGGATAATATTTTGATTTTCGCGTAGCGAAAATCAAAATATTATCCGTTATCCATTATCCATTATCCATTGAATTAGCTCTGGAAAAAAGCGATTAAATTCATCATTATACAAGTCAAAATCCGCTTCCAATTGTAGGTGAGCCTGCGAAATGTCAACGCTTTTGATGCGCTTGGAGAAATAGTGAAATGTGGTGGCAATGCCTTCCATATCACGATAGCCGATGAGCCAATTGTGGCGTATCATAGAGGGAATGCGTTGTTGAAGTTTAGGAGGTAGATAGGCTTCGTATTTTTCGAGTATTTTATAATTTCTTTTCGTAAAATCTTCCAGCGATTCATCTGAATATTTGTCCCAATTTTGCGCCAGCAAATGGTCATAATAAATATCCACGACCACAGAAGCGTATTTTGAATAGAGTGGGTACAATCGCCGTTTACTCTCCTTCACAACTTCGTGTGTATCTGTAAATGAATCTATCAAACGATGCGTACGAATGCCAGCTTGTATGCCTTCAGGCAGGTCTTTTATGCCTTTATTGCCTTTTATAAAATCAGCAGAAAGATTGCCGACGGCATGTTGTTCGTCGCCAAAAGAAAGGTATAAATGTGCGAGGTAGTTCATGTTACGAGTTGCGGGTTACGAGTTTATGTTACGTGATAATATTTTTGCAGAGCAAAAATATAAATAAAACTCGTAACCCGTAACCCGAAAAAAAAAGCCACTCCGATAAAGGAGTGGCAATCATAATTTTTTGATGGAGAAAACCTTTTTATCCGAGATAAGAACGCAGGTCGTTTCGGTTATACGATTTGCGTAGTCTGCGAATAGCTCTTTCCTTGATTTGACGTACACGCTCGCGAGTGAGTCCGTACATTTCGCCGATTTCTTCGAGCGTCATCGACTGTCTGCCGTTTAGCCCGTAGTAAGCGGATAGTACTTCGTTTTCACGAGTAGTCAGCATGCGTAAGCCTTCGTCAACTTCTACCTTGAGCGATTGCTTGAGCAATACGCCATCAGGAGTGCCGCTTAAATTGTCCGGCATCAAATCGAGCATAGTAGAATCACCATCATCACTTTTGATAGGCGCGTCGAAAGATACATGTTTGCTGTTGCCTTTGAGCATGTCTCGAACCTCTTTAGGCGTGATGCCGAGTGCTTCTGCGAGCTCTTCCTGGGTAGGCTCGCGCTCAAATTCTTGTACGAAAGACATGTAAGCCTCATTCACCTTATTGTACGACCCGACTTTGTTGAGTGGCAGACGAACGATACGTGAATACTCCACGATAGCCTGCAATATGGATTGACGAATCCACCAGACGGCGTAAGAGATGAATTTGAAGCCTTTTGTCTCATCAAATCGCTTGGCAGCTTTCATCAGACCGACATTGCCCTCATTGATGAGGTCGCTGAGGGATAATCCCTGATTTTGATACTGCTTTGCAACGGATACAACGAATCGAAGGTTGGATTTTGTGAGTTTTTCCAACGCATTTTCGTCGCCTTCCCGAATTCTGCGGGCTAAATCAGCCTCTTCTTCGGGAGTTAGCAAATCAATTTTACCTATATCGCTGAGATACTTATCCAACGCTAGGCTTTCTCTTGCTGTGATTTTGTTCGTAATCTTGAGTTGTCTCATAATATTTCCCTTTTTGTACTAAGTGCCTTAGCGTAAATGTTACGCCTTAGTACTTATAATACGTTTTAAAAGCAAAAAAAGTTGCATGGAACAAAAAAAATACTTGACTTTTTCATAAAAAAGTATAATAGGGTAAAAAAAATTATAAGTCAACCCCTTTTAACTATTTGATTATTAGTTTTTTATGTAAAAAATGTTTTTTTTGTTAAAAAAATAAGATTTTTGATTGAATGAAGTTGAATTTTCTACGAAAATTCAACTTCAATATTTTAATGATTGCACCAAAATTGAACATAATTTATGTTTAATTAATTTTGTAAATTATTAATAATCAATTTTTAAATAAAATTAATTTTAATAAAAAACCAAAAATTACTCCATCGAAAATTATTTAAATTTTAATAAAACGCCGTACCAAATAATATTCGTTTATATTTATTTGTAAAAAATACGTGCCGCCTGGAAGAGCAGATATATCAAAATTATTTACTGAAGTTGTATTTTGTCTTTCTTGCCAATGTTGGACTACACGTCCTTGTATATCTATTATTCTAAAATCTCCACAAATGTTATCACCACAACGCAGATTGATAAAGTCATTGGCAAGGGTGGGGAAGAGGCTGACGCTATTTTCGATGTCAGGATTTACGATGTCAGTAAGGGGGGGATTTTCCGGCAAACCGCCTTCGGGTTCGTTATTTGAATTAGGATTTGGCTCTCTTATCCCGCACTCGTCTTGTAAATTAATTTCTAATACTGTGAAGTCGCCCTCGGCAGCAGCCATTCTGGTTTCATCATAAAATTCGCCTATAAAAGTAGGAGGAAACATGGTTTCATTCATGTATATCAGTCTGACTGTACCTTCTATATTGGCAATGTCGAATCCGAGCCGACCTACACTTGTCCATTCATTCGCTTGGATGAGCAAACCCTCGCCGCCTACAAACTCAATATTATAAGAAACGATACTATCTAAAGAACCTATCAAGGTATGTGCTTGATAAAAACTATCTCCGGTGGAAGATTCAATGTGACCGGAAACCTCCAGTTCTTGTTCGATAAATGCGCTGTTATATACAAGCGCATCATTGAATTGAAGGCGGTAATTTTGGTCAGAAAGATGGAAAGCACATTGACTTTCATGTGCTTTGATTTGAATATCAACATACAACTTCATACTGTCGCAATTGACGTGAGAAAGCGCAAAATTGAGGTCATATTTTCCTGTTTGGGCTGAAAGTTGAAGTGTAAAAAGTATGGGGAATAAGAAAACTGCTGAGTAAAAACGGTTCATAGTATTGATGTTTATTAGGTTTTCCGAAATTCGGAAACCAAAAAGCGATGAATAGGAATAGCCTTTTAATTCCAACTTCAACCTCAATTTCAACTTCAAAAAAATGAATAAAAAGCCTTAAACCAAGTCTGAAATTGATGGTTATTTACTGCAATAATTTCATCTTCTCTTATCACAGGCTGAAATAGATGAGTAGCCAGGAAAGACTATCCCCGGTTAATTTGGCATGTTTAGAATTACAGTTGACACTTTTATCTTGAAATTAAAATAATGTAAAATGTAAAAGTTGTAGGACGCGGGTGGACGCAATATGCTCTTATTTTATTGATTTTTAAATTTTTAAACAATATAAAAAAATAAATGTATTGTACACGTACTACAAGCACTTTTAAATTTGATATTTTACATTTTACATTTCAAAAAAGTGTCAACTACTTTTACAGCAAATTTAAACATGCCGTTAATTTCCAGGAATATGTGTTAGGGTGGTTGGTTGAGATATTAGATAAGTGATTGATTATCTGTGCTTAACCATTTAGTAGCGGATAGGGAGATGTGATTGAAATTTTTCATTTGATAAGTTTTAAAAATATCTCTCTAAAACTCATAAAAAATCCTCGTCATGTATGATTATACGACGAGGACGCTTAAAAGATTCGTTTCATGTAAATTTTTTTGATATTTTTTTTGCGAATATTGTAAGTCAGATACAAACGGTTAATAACTAATTTTAATTTGGAGTGAAGTTATACTGCAAACGGAGTAAATTTCGGAAAATTGAGTACCTTATTTTCCAATGGAACATGTTCCATTGGAGGGATTTCCGCCTGTTTTTAATATTGGTGATTAGTCAGCACATTACGAGTATTTATTTATGAAAAAGGTCATTGTTTTTTTGAGGCATTTCAAAATCTAAAAGTTGTTTTAAGTAAACATGCCCAAATCAATGTCTTCGCCAAATTGAGAATTGAGAATGTATAATTGATAACTAATTTTATTTTATAATTTGTAATTATTTTATTTTAAGTTTTTTATGAAATAAAAAATAAATTAATTATCAACTCTCAATTATCAATTTTCAATTTGGCGAACATATTGCCAAATATTGTATGTTTTTATGTTCAGAAAATAAACCTTTTTATGGAGACCTTTTTCATCATGCAAAGTCCATAACTACTAATCACCAATCACCAATCACTAATCAACTAATTACTTAATATCCGGTTACGAGCAATTGTCTTGCGCTATTGATGCCGCATTTCTGGTAATGATGATAGGCTTGGGCAGCACGTTCTTGGATGGCTTGATTGCTTTCGCGATTAACCCAACCTTTGAGTGCAGCTTCGAGCGTATAGGCTTCAGGTGCCATTAGATGGGTGGACCAGACCAAAGGCGTGACGCCAAGAGGCAGCATGATATTCGTAAAATAATCCTTCGTAATACAACCTAACATAATGATTTCCCGATGTTTATCGTTGCGGGCTAGGAGTGTACCCGCTTCGGCGTAGTGGAAATCCATCAAGCCATTATGCCCGATATAGACCAATAAATCTGCTGCACCGCCGATGGGCAAGAGCCTTCCGTCTTTCTTCAAAACCTTACCATTATAACCACCGCTTGCATAGATAAAGTCCATCGTGGTCTGGCGGATATGCGCTCCATCGTAGGCATCGGCTACGAGGTAGGTATTTTTTTCGATATGTCGAAAGATGACTCTTTCGAGTACGTGGTCGGGGAGGTTGGTAGTTTGTGTTTCAATGAGTTCCCAATCGGGATTCTTCTTAAAACGGGTCTTTAAGCCGTAGAGTGCGCCCCAATATAGATTGTTGTACGGAGATTGACCATTGCCGATTTTAGCGGGGACTTTAGCGATACCTTGATATTTGTTGTCGCATAGTGCGACCATGACGTGTATGGTACGCAGTTCTTCTTGGGCAAATGTTTTAAGGGCAAACAGCAATAGCACTGCAAGGACAAAGCCTATTTTTTTCATGATAATGTTTGATACTTGTTTGGTAAAAAATGAGTAAATGAATAGATGATTAACAATGTCTTCGCCAAATTGATAATTGATAATTGAGAATGTAGAATTGATAATTAATTCAAAATAATACTTTGTATTTTATTTATTATTAACAATTTATAAAAATTAAAAACAATAAATTATTCTCTATGAATTTGCAATTATTCATTTGGCGAACACATTAGATTAAATGAGTAAATTTTTAATCCCATCATTCGTCGGGACAAGTTGTAATAATGTTTTAATGGATGAGATAAAAGCAGTTGTTCATTTTATCATCTACTCATCTATTCATTATTCGGTGTGGTAGTATGGATGCCTTTTGAATTAAGTAACGAGTAAATAATAACTTCACGATTTGGACGGTTTCTTTTGTCCTTATTTTCCTCCTTGAAAATGATCATTTATCCTGATAAACTCTCATTTTCAAGAAGAAAACTAAGGACAAAATAATCTCGTCGAAATCGTAAACTTATTATTTGCTCGTTACTAAGACGCAAAAATACATGATAGTTTCTAATAATCTATAAAATCGAAAACATATTTTTATTTAAGGGGTGATGATAGAATAAATTTACACTTTTCTATATGCGACAATTTGAGATGCACCCTTCTGTCCCGATTTTCCTTCTTGGAGAATCGGGATTTTTTGTATTTTAGGTGTCCTGTAATAAACCATTTGAACGAATATGGCATTTTTATTGTACATTTACAGCATTAAAACGAAATAAAAATATGAGTACTTTACTGAAAATCAGTTTTTTAATGTTATTTGGAGTCCTAACGCAAACCGCTTTTGCACAACAACCTGAATATGGTTTGGCAACGCAGTATTCTGATAAACTACAAGGCACTCAAACATCCAGTAAAGAATTGTACGATGCCGGTGAATTGACCGCCGCGCATAGGACACTTCCCTTTGGCACGAAAGTCAAAGTAACTAATTTGGACAATAACAAATCCGTTGTAGTTCGTATCAATGATAGAGGACCTTTCATAAAAGGTTATGTTATTGATTTGTCGGGCAAGGCTGCTGCAGGTATTGGGATTGTGGAAGGCAAAGAAACTAAGGTTAAAGTAGTTATTGCAGGAAATAGCAAAGCCCCTGCCGTCACTACTAACAAACCTGCCAAAAAGTCCACTCCTGCTAAGGTGAAAACCAAAACTACCACGCGCTCACTTGGTGTTTCGTCGGCTACGGGTTATGGCATACAGGTGGGGGCATACAAGAGCGAAGCCAATGCACTTCAACGCGTAAAAGCATTGGAAGCAGAGTGGTTTTCGGATATTCACATCAAAAAAAGCAAAACAGCGTACAAAGTTATTCTGAAAAATTACCCAACAAAGGAGCAAGCAGAGGCGTATTTAGCCAGTTTGAAGAAAAAAGGTGTGGAAGGTTTCGTCATAAGTATGAAAAAATGAGCGAAAACCTTGCGATTGTAATTTTTTCACAATAACTTTACAGAAGTTTAATAATCATTGTTTTTGTCGCCCGATGCTTTCTTGTGTTGGGTGGCTTTTTATTTTATGGCAAATTGTTGTATGGTTTCATGGTTGTATTGCTTCATTGTTCGATTGTTTTTACTTTTTTCGCAAAGCGAAAAAACCATGAAACCATGAAACCATGAAACCATGAAACCATGAAACCATGAAACCATGAAACCATGAAACCATGAAACCATGAAACCATGAAACCATGAAA
>CALHBW010000513.1 GCA_937930625.1 uncultured Saprospiraceae bacterium
GACCAATTAATTGGTGAAAATTCAAGTATTCAAATCAGAGACTACGGTTCGGGACAGTCAGCATCCGCAGGCATCCGAGGTATGGGTGCCAATCATACTCAAGTCTATTGGGGCAACATTGCCCTCAACTCGAATATGCTGGGACAGAGTGACTTATCACTAATTCCGGCAGGATTATTTTCTTCTGTATTAATGTCGCAAAATGCCGCAGGTAATCTATATGGTAGTGGCGGAATCGGGGGAAATATTATTTTGAGTGATGTACCGACTTTGCTTCCGCAGCCAACATGGAAATTGGTGGCAGAACAACAGCTTTCTGACAATCTGAATTTTAGTACTCAATTAAAAATAGAATATTCAGATTCAACAAAATTAATTCAAACGAAATTTTTGACGACCAATGCCTTCAATAAATTTCGTTATGTCAATAAATTGGAAGCAGGAACACCCGTTTTGAGAGCAGAAAATGCGCGTTTTCATCAGCATCATTTTATGCAATCTTTTTTATTCAGAATAAATGAAAAGAAAATAATAACCGCAGATGTCTGGTTGACCGACAGCCATAGAAATCAGGCATTTACATCCTCAAATCAGCAAGACAGAGCCTTGCGTATAAAAACCTCATACTATTTTTTCGGCAAATACAATTTCACACTTGCCTATCTCGATGAATGGCTGAAGTACAGTGATGAGAACGTCAATATTTTGTCGAATAGTCGATCACAGCGCATATCCGGGCGGATGGATGTATTTTTCAAAAAGAATGATATTTGGGGTAAGCAACTTGGTCTGACCTTTAATCGCAACAGCGCGAAAGCCCCCGGCTACACTGTCGGCGCGAAAGAATTGGACGCGAGTATTTTCTTTAATAATGAATTGAAAATCAATAGATTAAAATTAGACATTTTATTGCGAGAAGAATTTAGACAAAGAAAATTATCACCCTTTTTATACACATTAAGACTGAAAGCTCTGCAAGATTTTCCATTTAAATTAGAACTGACACATAGCCGGAATATTCACTATCCGACTTTCAATGACCGATATTGGCAACCCGGAGGAAATCCTGATTTGCAGGCTGAAAAAGCCTTTCATTGGGAGCTAAATCTCGCAGGAAATCCATCCATCGAAAATACTGAATCGCGTTTTTTATCACTAAATTCACAAATAAGCCTATTCCATACTCGTCTCAATAATCGAATTCAGTGGCTACCAACCGACGCAGGTTATTGGGCAGCTTCCAATGTAAAACGTGTACATAGTTCGGGTTTGGAAATTCAATTACCTTTAAAATTAAAGTTAAATGATTTTAAATTTGAATGGAAGAATACCTATGCCCTCACACACACGATTGACCGCACACCCAATGCCGATTCGTTCGGAAATCAATTGCCTTATGTCCCGCTTCACAAATGGAATAGTACACTCAGGATGAGTTTTTTAGATAAAATTTCGGCAGCCTATATTCATAATTTGAATGGAAAACGTTTTACTCTAAGTGATAATTCGAAGCCTCTTCCGCGTTACCATACAGGACGTTTTCTCATTCATTGGAATCCACAACAAAATCTACATATCAACCTATCTATCAACAACTTATGGAACGTAGATTACGAAGTCATACAGGGTTATCCAATGCCATTGCGGTATGGAGAGTTGGGAGTTGATTGGGTTTATTGAGTTGATTGAGTTTTATTTCGCTTCGCGAAATAAACTTTCATCTAATCAACTTAATAAACCCAATCAACCTAATAAACCTAATAAACCCTCTACACTTCGTGATACAAAATACGTCCTTGTCCAAAACGTTGGCGGGTAAATGAGCCAATTTTTTCGATGGCTTTTTCTGCTTCCGGCAATTCCTTCCAGAGCATTTGCCAGACGTGCATTTGTCCTTGCCAGACATCAATTTCGACTTCTACTCCGGCATCTTTGGCGCGAGAAGCAAGGCGTGTCGAGTCATTCAAGAGGATTTCAGAAGTACCGACCTGTATCAGCATTGGCGGGATATGGGTATAATCGGCATAAAGCGGCGATATACGCGGGTCGTCAAGCGGAATATCACCGGCATACCATTTACCGATTTCAGCAACTATATTAGCACTAAGAACCGGGTCTTTTTTATCATTCTCATAAAAGGAATCTCCGGTACAAGCAAGGTCAGTGAGTGGCGAAAGCAAAACTGCACCCGCCGGCAAAACAATCCCTCTATCTCGTGCAGCTAACATGGTCGAAAGCACCAATCCACCACCGGCAGAATCTCCCGCGAGTACGATGCTTACACTTCTATAACCATTTTCATTGAGCCATTGATAGATTTTGAGGGAATCTTCCAGTGCGGCAGGATAAGGCTTTTCGGGCGCAAGTGAGTAGTTGATAATCATCACTTTAGAGCCGGATTCGAGGGCAAGTTTGGCAACAAAAGCACGGTAATTATTGATGTCTCCCATACAATAGCCACCGCCATGCAGGTAGAAAATTATCTCATTGGCGTGAGCATCGGGTGGTATCATCCACTCTGTTTCGATACCTTCAACATTTAGTTTTTTGATGCTAATACCTTCCGGCATTTCAAATCGTGCAGTCATGTCGTCAAACCGTTTACGCATAGCTTCCACTGTCGGAATACTTCCTTGTAAACGCTTGTTCCACTTCCTTTTTTTTCGCAGTAATACTGACTTGATGATAAAATTCCTCAGGCTCATGTATTGTGATTGAGTGAAAAAAATGTAAAATGTAAAATGATAAGTAACGAGCAAATAATAAATTCCGCATTTCGACGAGGTTATTTTGTGCTTAGTTTTTCTCTTGGAAACGGGCGTTTATCTGGATAAATAACTGTTTTCAAGGGGAAAAATAAGGAGAAAAGAAGCCGTCCAAATGCGGGAGTTATTATTTACTCGTTACTAAATATAAAATGTAAAAGTAATGAAATTGAAAATTTTATTTAAAAAAAACAAAATTTCATAAATCAATATGTTCGCCAAATTGAAAATTGATAATTAATTTATTTTTTATTTCATAAAAAACTTAAAATTAAATAATTACAAATTATAAAATAAAATTAGTTATCAATTATACATTCTCAATTCTCAATTTGGCGAAGACATT
>CALHBW010000514.1 GCA_937930625.1 uncultured Saprospiraceae bacterium
TGCGTACTCTGCGTGAATCAGCATTTTCCGAAATTTACCCCGTTTACAGTATAAAACTGAAATTTGGGTTTAGTCTGCCATATAATTTTTATTGTACTACTAAAACAAATTAAAATGCCCCTAATATTTTACACACTCAAAACATTTTTATATTTCGATTTTACTTTATGGGTGGAAGCTAAATTGGCGGGTAAAACGATGTCGAAATTAAAAGTAAACAAATCAAGCGAAATTTCGTTAACTTAATAACAAAAAATGCCTTAACTTTGTATGAGTTTAAAACACCCTGTATCAACTATTACACTCAACATATTTTACCTATGACAGACGCAAAACAACTATCATTAGAGGAAAATTTTCAAGGGAAAATTGATGCGGAAATCAAAATCGAGCCGAAAGATTGGATGCCAGAAAAGTACCGCAAGACTTTGATTCGTCAAATTTCTCAACATGCACATTCCGAAATTGTAGGGATGTTACCGGAAGGAAATTGGATAAGTCGTGCGCCTTCATTGCGCCGTAAATTAGGCTTATTGGCGAAGGTGCAAGATGAAGCCGGACACGGTTTGTACCTATATAGTGCTTGCGAAACACTCGGCATTGAACGCGATACGCTACTCGACCAATTACACACAGGTAAAGCAAAATATTCAAGTATATTCAACTATCCAACAACGACTTGGGCAGATATTGGCGCGATTGGTTGGCTGGTAGATGGTGCAGCGATTATGAATCAAGTGCCGATTTGCAGATGCTCCTACGGTCCGTATGCGCGGGCGATGGTGCGTGTGTGTAAAGAAGAATCTTTTCACCAAAGACAAGGTTTTGAAATCCTGCTGACACTAAGCAAAGGTACGGACGAGCAACGTGCGATGTTACAAGATGCCGTCAATCGTTGGTGGTGGCCCGCTGTGATGATGTTTGGTCCTTCGGACAAAGATTCGCCGAATACCGCGCAGTCGATGAAGTGGAAAATCAAGCGTTTTACGAACGATGATTTGCGTCAAAAATTCGTGGATGTATCTGTCGAACAGGCTAAAATTCTAAACGTCACGCTGCCCGACCCCGACCTCAAATTCAATGAAGAAACAGGGCATTATGATTTTGGGGTCATTGATTGGGATGAGTTTTGGCAAGTCGTAAAAGGCAATGGACCATGCAATCGTCAACGCCTCAATGCACGTAAAAAAGCGCACGAAGAAGGCGCGTGGGTACGTGAGGCGGCAATGGCATATGCAGAGAAACAGGAGCAGCGTCAAGCGACTTCCATCTCCAAAGTTGCTTAATTTTAAGAAATTATACATTTATCAAACCTATAAGGTTTTAAAAACCTTATAGGTTTCTTTGTAAAGATAATGAGTAAAAAGAACTGGCCCCTGTGGGAAGTTTTCATTCGCAGCAAACAGGGTTTGAATCACAAACATGTTGGCAGCTTACACGCTGCCAATGCTGATATGGCTATCGAAAATGCGCGTGATGTCTATACGCGACGCAAGGAAGGTGTAAGCATCTGGGTCGTAGAATCGGTGCATATCACTGCAAGTAATCCCGATGCAAGCGAAGAATTGTTTGAGCCTGCTACGGATAAGGTATATCGGCATCCTACCTTTTATGACCTTCCCGACGAAGTTAAGCATATGTAATGACGGGTTGCGAGTTACGGATTAACGAATCAACGAGTACACGAATCAACGAATCACTAATCACGATTAATTTGAATAAAAATTCTCACCTAAATTATATCCTCCGCTTGGCGGATAGTCCCATGATTTTGGGGCAACGCCTCTCCGAATGGTGCGGTCATGGACCGATTTTGGAACAGGACATCGCAATAACCAATATCGCTTTGGACTTTATCGGTCAAGCGCGAAATTTGTATCAATATGCTGCCAAATTTGAGGGTAAAGGACGCACAGAAGATGACCTTGCCTTTCTGCGTGATCCACTCAATTATAAAAATGTATTGCTCGTAGAGCAACCCAACGGCAATTGGGGACAAACAATTATGCGGCAATTCCTGTACGATAGTTTTAATTTTTATTTTTATAATGAATTAAAAAACAGTACAGATACACAAATTTCGGCGATAGCCGAAAAATCATTGAAAGAAATAAAATATCACCTGCGCTATTCATCAGAATGGACGGTGCGACTCGGTGATGGTACAGCAGAAAGCCACACGAAGATGCAAAACGCACTGGACGACCTTTGGATGTATTCGGGTGAACTGTGTACGCCGGATGTGTTGGACGAGGAAATGGCGAAGGCAGGAATCGGAGTTGATTTGAATAAAATCCGTCCGCATGTGGAAGAGAAAGTCGATGCTATTCTAACGAGAGCTACTTTGCAGAAACCTGAAAATAGTTGGATGCAAAGCGGTGGTAAGCAAGGGCAGCACTCGGAGCATTTGGGCTTTATTTTGGCAGAAATGCAGTTTATGCAAAGGGCTTATCCGGGGGCGGAGTGGTAGGTAAGTGAACAAATAAGAATAAGTTAGTCCAAGATGCGAAATATTTTTGGCTCATCTAGGAATTTAGTGGAACGTAAAACGATTTTGTAAATCGTCTTGCATTGAAATTGGAGGATGAGCGTAAGTCGTCGGACATTTTCAAAATGTCAGACGACGGGTGCGATTCGTTTTTGTACCCACTAA
>CALHBW010000515.1 GCA_937930625.1 uncultured Saprospiraceae bacterium
TTATACCGCGACCCCGTCAAAATCTTCTGCGCGTCTCTCTCCCGAATCAAATCCCGCAAACTCTTCTCAGGGAATTGTTCCATATACTGTTTCACGATTTTATAACCGATAAAAGTGCCTGTATTGCCCGGCGAAGCGAGGGGCATGCCCGGCGACGAGGGGGCAGGATTCACATATTTGGCAATGTCACGGGTCTTGGCAGAATAGAGAAAATCTTTTTTGATAAATACTTCCCATATTTGCACTTCATTATTCGGATTGTTGAGCCATTCCATTTGTTGGGCGGTATGTTCAAAAATGGTGCTGTCGGCGGCATAAGGTAGGAGTTGAGACATGATATATCGTTTTTTTCCGTTGTGAACCATCAAATCCAATAATCGCTGTCCGGGCGTCGGACCGACCAAATCTTCTACCAAACCTGCCATTGTTTTGGCGACCAAATGGTCTTTATTATACGTCCGTGTGAGATAGGAAGAAAAATTGCTATTACCCGGATTATAGTTTTGATATGGATAGTCAGCACCCAAAAACATATCCAAACCAACGGCGAGTTGGTCTTCACCATAAATGAAATTTGCCAGCGTATATTCAGATACAAATGTAGTCACATCAGGTGTTGCATTTTCCGGGAAATAATATTTATAAAATTTAAACGCTTGCTCAAATTCCGATGTCACTTCATCGAAATTACCATATACAATTTCACAAGTATCATACAAGCGGCGCGGAGCTTGGTGTTTAATCATGCCTGCTATGTACGCATCTGCGCCTTCGGGGGCATAACGCGGGTCGTCTGCGCCTATAATTCGCGTGAAAATCGGGAAAAATTCCGGGTATTTTTCTGCCAAACTTTGCAAACCGGATGTCACATTATTCGTATCAATACTGAAAAAATCCCGTTCAAAATGCCGCACATTTACCTCAATATGCACATTAGAAACATCGGGAATATTTTTACCTTTGCGGCAAGCCAAAGACAAAATTGTAATTAGAATTATTATTAAAAATAAATATTGAGTACGGTTTTTGTAAAACATGATTTTTAATTAAAATAATTGTTTCATTGTTGCATTGCTATATGGTTTCATTGTTCTATTGCTACATTGTTTTATTGTGATAATTTTTACAGCGCAAAAATTCACTTTAACCATAAAACAATGTAACAATGCAGCCATGAAACAGTACAACCAATGAAACAATCATACAATTTTTCAATACAAAACATTCAAAGGATGAAAAAAATTGCCTTAATCGCCATGCTAATGATGGGGATTCTTACGAGTTATGCCCAAGATATCAAACTTGGCTTTCAGTTTAGCCCCACTATTTCATGGATGACCACCAATGATAATCAAATTGTCAATAGTGGCTCGAATGTCGGATTAAAATTTGGATTGATTGCCGAAAATTATTTTCAAGAAAATTACGCTATTACCTCCGGTCTTAATCTTCTTATCAATCAAGGCGGTACGCTCAATCACGGTATTGGAGGCAACTTTTTCCCTACTTCCGAACTTAGCGATACCCTCTATAATAACATTGCAGCCAACGAAAATATCACCCGCAAATTTCAAATGGTAGAAATTCCTTTGGGTATCAAGCTCAGAACCAATCAATTTGGCTACTTGCGTTATTACGGCGAAATTCCGTTTTTGCTGCATATCAAAACACAAGCACGCGGTAATTTTCTGGATACCACCAAAGAAAATATCACGCCTGATACGGGCATTCTCAATTTTTCATGGGGCATCGGCGGCGGTGCAGAGTATTCGATTGCTGACCAAACGGCTATCGTTGCAGGTATCTATTTCCACAACGGACTGATAGATATGACACAAAACAGAAGAACGCAACTCCGGGATGAAGCTACCGGCTTACTCACCGACGAACAAGAAGACTCCAAAGCCGTCATTAGCGGACTGACCTTCCGACTTGGCGTTATGTTTTAATTTGATGAGTTGTCGAATTGATGGGTTGACGAGTTGATGAATTGTCGAGTTGTTGAATTGTTGAGTTGTTGAAAATTTTCACTACAACTCGTCAACGCTACAACGTTACAATTCGTCAGTTCGTCAACTCGTCAACTCGACAACTCCACAACTCATCTCTTTTGAAAATTTCCATAGCACAACTCAATTATCACATTGGCAATTTCGATGGTAATGTAGCCAAAATGCTCGAAGCCATCCAACAAGCCAAAGCCGAAAAATCAGACATCATCGTATTTGGCGAACTCGCTACCTGTGGGTATCCGCCGCGCGATTTTCTCGAATTTAGCGACTTCATTCGGCGTGCCGAAAAAGCCGTCAAAAAACTCGCGAAGGCAGCCAAAGGTATTGCCGTTGTCGTGGGTTCGCCTACGCGCAATCCGGTGATTGATGGTAAAGATTTGTATAATTCCGCCTACTTTTTGGCAGACGGAAAAATACAACACATCCACCACAAAACACTCTTGCCAACTTACGATATTTTTGATGAATATCGTTATTTTGAACCTGCGAATGAATTTTTCGTCGTCCATTATAAAGGCAAAAAAATCGCGCTGACTGTCTGCGAAGATATTTGGAATGTGGGCAATGAAAATCCCATGTACACCGTCTGTCCGATAGATGAAATGATGCCGCAAGACCCCGATTTTGTCATCAATCTATCGGCTTCGCCCTTTAGTTACGACCATGCGGCAGATAGGATTCATGTCTTGAAAGCGAATGTAGCGCGATATGGTTTACCGATGTTTTATGTCAATCATAGCGGCGCACAAACGGAGGTCATTTTTGATGGCGGTTCACTTGTAATGTCGCCCAACGGGAAGGTGTATGATGAGTTGCCCTATTTCAAAGAGATGGTCAAAACCTACGATTTGGATGCCGTCATTCGTCATAAAAAAAATAAAACGCACATCATTCAGCCGAAAGAAAAAATCGCGCTCATACACGACGCGCTCATTACGGGTTTGCGCGATTATTTCGGAAAATTAGGTTTGAAAAAAGCGATATTCGGACTGTCGGGCGGGATAGATTCGGCGGTAACGGCGGTGTTGGCACAACGCGCACTTGGAGCAGAAAACGTCCGTTGTTTGCTCATGCCTTCTCAATTTTCTTCCGACCATTCTATCAATGATGCGCGTCAATTGGCTCAAAATCTGAATATCCAATACGATATTATTTATATTGAGGATATTTATGAGCAATTTATGACGACCCTGAAACCGCATTTTGCAGGTACACAATTTAATATTACAGAAGAAAATGTACAGGCGCGCACACGCGGTTTATTATTGATGGCAATGTCGAATAAATTTGGCAATATTCTCCTGAATACTTCTAATAAAAGTGAAGCGGCGGTAGGCTACGGTACACTCTACGGCGATATGGCGGGCGGTTTGTCGGTCATCGGCGATTTGTACAAAATGGAAGTCTATGCCCTCGCCGAATATATGAACAAAGACGGTGAAGTCATCCCGCTAAATACCATCACCAAACCACCTTCGGCAGAGCTACGCCCCGACCAAAAAGACTCGGACAGCCTTCCACCCTACGAGCTACTCGACGAGGTGCTTTTTCAATACATCGAAAAGCGACAAGGTCCGAAAGAAATCATTGCAATGGGCTTCGACGCAGCACTCGTCAAGCGTGTATTGCGATTGGTCAATATGAGTGAATTTAAACGCTATCAGACCGCACCCATGTTGCGCGTATCCAATAAAGCCTTCGGTATGGGACGGCGGATGCCGATAGTTGGGAAGTATTTGAGTTGATTAGTTTATTGAGTTGATTAGGTTTATTGAGTTATTCGCCCTAATCAACTCAATAAACCTAATAAACTTAATGAACTCAATAAACCTTATAAACTAATAACTTTGTAAACCACTCGCTGTGTCTCACCTTGCAATTCAAGAAAGTACATGCCCGCAGGTAAATCCGAAATAGTGTAAGCAACTTGCTGTTGTCCGGCTGGAAATGTTTCATTTCCGAGTTGGCGGATTGTTCTGCCTGTTTGGTCGAGTAATGCGAGTTGGATATTTTGTGATTCATTGAGCGTGAAGGCGATATTAATTTGCTGGTCAAATGGCAATGGCGAAATTTGAATATCATTAAATGGTAAGTCAGCCTCTTGCACACTAACAAGGTTGCCACAATTTGCAGGGCTGTCGGGTGTTGCAAATTCTCCCGTTATCGAATTATCTATTTTCTCAAAAACATATAAACCCGTTTGCATATCAGAAATTAAAATATTGCCGGAAGGCAAATAGGGAAATACGCCCCACGCGCCTCTGTAAGAGGTCGTGTTGGGTTCCTGATAAGTATCGTAATTGAATACTCGTTGTGGATTTTGCGGGTCAGAAATATCATAGACCTGCAAACCGTCGTAATAATACGAAGCGTAGAGATAATTGCCGCGTACAATGAGATTGTGTGGAATAGTACTACTCTCTGCGCTTTCGGCATTAAAGGTTTGGACGACTTCAATATCAGTAAAATCAGTCACATTCACTACTTTCAAATCCCGTCCGTGCGTTTCGTCTGCCATGTAGTAAGTGTCGCCGCTATCGTTGAGCCAGCCGGAATGATTGTAACCCTGTTGTGGGTAAGTGTCCATACCACCAAGATATTCAGGTGCTTCGGGGTCAGTAAGGTCAGCCACCATAAATCTGCCACCGAGATTGAGGTAGGCGATATTTTGTCGAACATAGAGGTCGTGTATGCCACTCAAACCTATCCCCGCGATACTGTTGATGTCGGCGAGTAATTCGGGGGCTTCGGGATTGTCCAATGAAAGGATACGAAGCGGTACGGTACCGACATTAGTGTTACGGGCAGGCGCGACGTAAAGCCTTGCAGCCGAAGTATCTATGAAAATATTATGACTACGGGCGAAATATTCTTGCGAGTCATACACAACGTCCACACTATTTGGCAGATTGCTGTAGTCAATGACCTGAAGGGTATTGCTGTTGCCTTGATCCGAAACCGCGTACAGATAGCATTGATAATCGTGAAAATCACGGTGAGTGATAGAAGCACCATGTACTGTACCTTGTACAAAAGCCACTTCGCGTACATCTTGTGGGTCGGTCACATCAATAAAATGCGTACCTCCCGTAGAGCCGATGACCGCAAATTCTCTGTTGTTTGCTACCACACCCCAGACTTCGTTATAGCTGTTGTTGAAAGTAGGATTAACCACGACATCAGGGTCATTCCATTGGTCTAATAGAGTTGCTTCTTGTGATTGACCAACAGCTAAGATGGGGAAAAGTAGGAAAAAGTAAATGATTTTTTTCATAGTCTATTAATTGTATTTTTTTCAAAAGTACAATTAATCCTACAAAAATATTATTTATAAATAACTTTTAACAGGCATAGGGTGCATCTCAAAATGTCGCATTTTTATTTTTACCAAATGAAAATTTATAATTTTGTTTAGTGAAAAAATAAAAATTCGACAAGAATCAAACTATGAAAATTGGTGATAAAGTTTTGGTAATCAATTCTATAAGGTTTTCGCAAACCTTATAGAATTTGGATAAAAAACCAAACTTCATATCAATTGAAAATACTTTACACTTTTCTATATGCGACAATTTGAGATGCACCCCGTACATAATGTATGTAGGGATTTAATTCGTAATTCATTGACAATTAAAATTAGGCTATCCATCTAAGGTGAACGCAAGAAAATTTCAATCATGCGTAATTGATAGATTTTTAATCTTTCGGGAGGCTTACTCGACGGACATTTTTGAAATCTATCAATACCCCACATCTTTGAGTACCCCGTTTACTAAACTTCAAAAAGTTTGGTAAACGTGAGTAATGCACTGGTTTTTAGCTGATTACAAAAAATTGTTCTCCGCTTACGTTTACCAAACTTGAAAAGTTTAGTAAACGGATTA
>CALHBW010000516.1 GCA_937930625.1 uncultured Saprospiraceae bacterium
TGATATTCAAAACCATTATCATTATATCAAACCACTAAAAAAGGTGAAAAGGAAGGGGTATCATCTCGACAGAATCCTAATTGTGGATGATTCACCTCATAAATCGAAAGACAATTTTGGAAATGCTATTTATCCAAGAGCATTCACGGGGGACATGGCAGATAAAGAATTGAGATTACTTGCCCAATATCTTTTTTTGCTAAAAGATAAAGAGAATGTTCGCCGAATAGAAAAAAGAAGTTGGCAAAATCAGGTCGAATAATCAGGACTTAAACGGACGCCGCTGCACCCATTCTTCCTTCGGTGCTATGGAGTTGATAAAATATTTTACGAACAAATTGACAATACAATTGCGATGACGTGCATACAAAAACAAATCATGCGGCTCGGCACCTACCGAACTTTTGATTTCCAATGCAGTACGAGAAAAAATAATTTGATGTACACCCGTGTCTATCCCGATACGTATCATGTCGTATAGCATGTTAAGATAGAGTTGTGCGTTTCTATTTGCTTGATAATCAATACCTAAGAAGTGAGCGTCCAGTTCGTTTCCGCTTTGAATGGTGGTGTAAAAACCTACAAATTCATCGTGAATATAACAAGCGATAAGTTTGAATTTATCCCCAAGTTGACGCTTGAGTTCGGGGAAATAATCGGGCGTGAAAGTGAAAGTATTGAAGACCGCGTTGGCGGCTACATTTTGGTAAGAGTCGAATATTTGTTGCTTGTTTTCTTCTATTTCTGCGAGATTGAGTTCCTTGCGAACGATGTTTTTTCCTTTCTTGAAGGCGCGTTTGACACGCACACGATATTTTGAACTCATTGCCGCGAGATAGTCGTCGAAACTTTCCCAATTATGCGGAATATCCAAAACCATCGTAGGTTGTATGCTAAATTCGTAGAATTTACGGTCGGTAAATATCGGAGAAAGTCCTTTTTGAGTGCGCTCCGAAAAATCTTTGAGAACGAACAAGGCAATACGTTTGCCGCGTTTGCCCATTTCTTGAGCAGCTTTATCAAGACCTTTATATAGTAGTTGGGCAGCAATTTCAGGATTTACTTTCGGGTGAAAATAAAAACCATGCTCTCCTGTCAGCAACAAACTCCCGCAAACCATTACATTGAGTCGAATTTGTCGCGTAACGAATTTTTGCGTAGCCACTTTTACTTTATCCCAAAAACGAGTGGATTGGGCGAGTTTTTCATCATTAAATGGTTCGTCGCCTCTATAATGTTGCACCTGACAGGCAGCAATTCCAATCATCTGACCATCGTACGAAAATGTAAGATAGCAAGATTGCATGCCATTAGGCGGAGCAACTTCCAATGCCTGCAAGTAAGCCGAGCGCAAAAACACCCGATGCTCCGGTACAAAATTATCCCAAGAATTCACGACCTCCGCGATAGAAGCATGAAACTCAATATCAGCCTGCTCCAGTAATTGGATTTCGTCCGGTTTGCTAAATTTTGGCGGCACAAGTACCTGATTTTCAGTTAAAGAAAACTTACAAGAAGTCATTCGAGTTACGAGTTGCGAGTTGCGGGTTACGAGTTGGCTGATACGTGCGAAAGGAGGTGATTCGAACATTTAAGGAAACTCGTAATCTATAACTCGGATTATTTTGAAAGCAAGGTACGATGAATTCGGGAAGCGTTCAAATAGAGCATGATATTTTTCTGTGCACTGAAAACATTCGCACGAAACATTAAACGTTATCGGCTTGTAAAGGTTGAGATTGTGAAGGAGAGAAAATATTAAGAAGAAGTTAAATTGTGGAGTTTTTTTATTTTATGGCTTCATGGTTTTATGGTTTCATTGTTTTTTACGATGCAAACAATCGAACCATGAAACAATGAAACAATCGAACAATCGAACCATGAAATAAAAAAAACGGGAACCGACCGTGTATCAGTTCCCGCCCCATAAACCAAGTATCAAAATAAAAAATCGTTAAATAACCATGAAAACCTAACCAAACATTATGATTACCATTGATTACACTTCCAATGTATAGCAATTCGGAATATAAGAAATGCACCCTTTGGTCAGATTGTGACATTAAATTTGGAGCTAATCACAGCTAAATTGCTTATTGGGTGGGGAAATGTTTTGGCAGATGTAACAATTTTTACTACAAAAAAGGGCTTATTTTTTTTATTTTTTGTGAAAAAATATTCAAAGAAAGTTCGGATAGCTCCTCAAAACCAACAAAAAAAGGCTGCTCGTGAGAGCAGCCTTCTTACTTTTCTGATTTTGAAGCTATTTGTAAAATCTTACTTTTTCTTCGTCACCGGTGCGTTTACAGCAGGTGCGGTGTAGCTTCTTTTAAATCTTCTTTTAAACATGATGTCAATTTTTTAGAAATTAATAAATGATGTTTGATTATTGTTGGAATTTTCCAACGGCAACTTGAGTTGCTTATTTTTTCTTTGTCACAGGCGCATTGACTGCGGGGGCTGTGTAAGTTCTTTTAAATCTTCTTGAAAACATAATTGTAACCTTTTTAAATGTTAGATAGTTAATTGTCGTGTATTATTTAATACAGCACAAAGATACGACGATTTTTCAGTTAAGTCAATATTTTATTTTATTTTTTAATGAATTTTAAAATAAAAATCTTACATTTTGTTTTATTTGAACTAATTAAAAAATAAAATTTGGTGTTTGAAATAAAATTTGCCATTAAAAAAGCCACCCCATGAAAAAAATCAAATCCCAAATTCCAAATTCCCAAAAAACGAAATAAACATGTTCTTAGTAATACTCATTGGAATTTGGTCATTGGGATTTGGAATTTATAAGTTGCAAACTTATGTTTACTTATCCTTTGTTACCGGCGTACTTGGAGCGGGAACACGATACTTTCTTTTAAATCTTCGATTTAACATAATAATGAATTTTTAAGACAGTTATGAAATCAAACAAAAAATTGTCAATTTTTTGTCAGCGTAAAATTTTAATCTGAGTAATTTATTTTCACAAAACTTAAAAACTTATTTTGTCATTATAAACTACACTAACAAAACAATATTTGGAACAAAATAGTTCCAAACATTTCATTTTCTTTGATGAAAAAGTACTTTTTCAAAATCAAAATCAAAAATCTCTTTGATTTGCCAAAGGCAAATCCTTTTAATTGAGGTTGAATTTGAATTTGAATTTGATTTTGAGGTTGAGGTTGAATTTGAAGTTGAGGTTGCCCTTGAAGTCGAATTTGAGCATTTGAGAAGAAAAAACCCTGTAAAGGTTAGCAGGAAAGAAAAAATTGTGTTTTCTTTGTCCTGAAATCCAAAGCACTGTGTCAGACTTGCTTTAAGAACCCAAAGCAGGCACGAACACATAACATTAAATCTCTTTTTGCTGACTTTGAAATGATAAGCAGAAGAAACGTCCGCATCAAAGTGATGCAAATATTGTACACGATGAATCGAGATGAGACGATTACGCCTCAACTCTCTCGCAAACAATACGATACATCTGTCGCAACATCCTACAAAATATACTTGCTCAATGTACTACAATTGTACAAAGTGGCGGAGTATGTAAATGATGATGCTAAGATACGTGCAGCCAAGCACCTACCCACCGCAGAAGATAAAAATTTCTCTACTAAGCTATTCGACAATCCTGTAATTCAAACGATTGCAGATAGTGCATCTTTTAGAGCCCTTGTCAAAAAAGACAAATTGGATAAACTCTTGGATTCAGATTTTACGCGTAAAATCTATAAAGAGTTTGCCAAAACAGCAGAGTTCAAAGCCTATCAAGCAAATACGATTGATTTGCAAGGACATCGTGAACTGCTTTTGGAGATGTACAAGTTTATGGCTAAACATGAGTTATTTGAAGAGCGATTGGAAGATCATTTTTCGAGTTGGCAAGATGACAAGTCACTCGTGGTGGGAGCCATGAAAAAAACCATCAAGCGCGTTGATGGCGAAGATGATTTTCATCAACAGTATCTTCCTGAATCCGAAACCGTCAAAGAATATGGGGAAGAACTTTTGCACAAAGTCATGGCAAAAGACGATGAACTGTTTGAACTCATCGAACCCATGCTCCAAAACTGGGAAGCCGAGCGCGTAGCGACCATTGATATGATTTTGCTGAAAATGGCACTATGCGAACTCATGCATTTTGAAACGATACCTACTAAGGTAACGATTAACGAATACGTTGATATTTCAAAACTGTATAGTACACCCAAGAGTAAAGAATTTATCAATGGCATCCTCGATAAATTAATGAAAAAACTCAAAGAACAAGGACTTATCAAAAAAACCGGACGTGGATTAGTTGACTAACGTAGCACAGACATTCCTGTCTGTCTGCTTGTGGAACTATTGACTATCGACTACAGACTAAATACTAAATAAATGAGAAAGACCATTATCATAACCATTCTGATACTCCTCGCGTTGGGATTTCAAAACAACGTTGAGGCACAAATATCGACCAATCGAAATGCACTGACTTTCAAGTTTGTGGCAACGGATTATGCTACGCCCATTATTGGGGAATTTGATACAAAAAATTTCACATACGGTGGCGAGTTCAAGTATTCCCGTTTTCTCAACAGTTCATTCAATCTTGATGTGCCGTTTCGCATAGGCGATGTGAGTTACCCGCTTTCGGATTCGACTACATTAGGCAGTACTTCAGGAAGTGCTGACCTTAATATTGTATATAAACTCAATAACGGTTATCTGATTCCCGAAGAAGGCTTTTTCGCACCTTATATTTTTGCGGGTATCGGCGCGAATTACCTCAATGATTTGGATGATGAAAAATTGGACGCACAAGTACCACTTGGTATAGGTATCAATTTCAAATTAGCCAAAAATATACGCCTTCAGGTACAGTCCGAATACCGCTTTGCAGCCATTAAAGATTATAATAACTTGCGCCATAGTGCCGGATTATCTTTCTTATTTGGTGGTGGCGATGCCATCGAAAATGTAATCATGGATGCAGATATGGATGGCGACGGTATCACGGACATGGATGATGATTGTCCCGAAACTGCCGGAACAGCGCAATTTAGAGGTTGCCCGGACAGTGATGGCGATGATGTACCCGATTCGGATGATGATTGCCCGAATGAAAGAGGAACACTCCGCGGTTGCCCGGATGTAGATAAGGACGGCATTGCAGACAAAGATGATAAATGCCCTGAAAGACGCGGTGTAGCTGCCAACAACGGCTGTCCCGAAGCGCCAAAAGATAGTGACCGCGACGGCATCCTCGACAAAGATGATAAGTGCCCGAAAGAACGCGGACTTACGCGTTTCGACGGCTGTCCTGATAATGATGGTGATGGTACGCCGGATATAGACGACGACTGCCCGACGGTCATTGGTTCAAAAGAACTCAATGGTTGTCCTGATACAGATAAAGACGGTATCACAGATGCCGAAGACAGATGCCCAACTACGCCGGGTACAAAGGCACTCAACGGATGCCCTGAAAATCCCGACGAAAATATAATTATTGTGGATAGTCCGCCGATTATTTCGACGCCGACTACGCCTATACCTTCGACGACAATCATTGCGCCGAGTACCACAGTCATCACATCGCCTGCTCCTATAACGAACACCGTTATTAGTGCTGAAATTCTTGAAGTGCTTGACTTTGCTATGCGCGATGTCAAATTTGAAACAGGCAGCAGTTCGCTCAAAGTAGCTTCTTACGGCGTATTAGAAAAAATCGCTGCGATTATGTTGGAGCGTCCCGAATATGGCATGAGTATAGAAGGACATACCGATAGCCTCGGTGACGACGCACGCAATCAAAAACTTTCCGAAGCCCGTGCTAAAGCTTGTTTTGACTACTTAGTTAAAAAAGGCGTAGAGGAAGGTCGAATGAGTTATATCGGACTTGGTGAAACTAATCCCATTGGTGATAATAAACGCTCTAAAGGTAGAGAGAAAAATCGCCGTGTAGAATTTAAGATTTATTTACGATAAAAACGGTGGACGAATGAAAATGAAAATGACAATAAAAATGAAAAGCCAAATATCTGACATCAGATAAAAGCAATTTTTCATTTTTATTGTCATTTTTATTTTCATTAAATAACCGTCAAATACCTGATTGCCAACTCATAACCTTTCAATCCCAATCCAAAAATCCCACCAACACATACTGCTGATAAATAGGAGTGATGTCGAAATGATTCTCGTGCATGTACATTCGAAATATGGACTTCCACAACAGGAGCAGGTACAGCAGCAATTGCATCGCGCATCGCCACAGAGGTGTGTGTGTATGCACCTGCATTGAGTACGATACCATCCAATTCAAAACCAAACGCTTGTATTTTACTGACCAATTCACCTTCGCTATTACTTTGAAAATAAACGAGGTCTGTATCAGGAAATACTTTTTTTAATGCTTCAAAATATTCCTCAAACGTTTGGCTACCGTAGATTTCCGGCTCGCGTTTGCCGAGCAAATTGAGGTTGGGACCGTTGATGATGGCTATTTTCATAGTTGCGAGTTACGGGTTACGGGTTACGGGTTATTTTCGTGTAGTATGAAAACTCGTAACTCGTATTCCATATTATTCAATTTTCTCTTTTAGTTCTTCAAAAATACGTCCGTTATCATCATTTTTTGAAGCGAAAAAGATATGTTTTCCGTTCTTTTTTTCGATTTTAATATACGGTTTATTCATAGCATTAATCAAGAGCTTAACGATGTCGCCATCAGCAGTTTTAAATTTTCCTTTATAAACGCCATCTAACGCAAAACCATGTACTCGTAGTGTAAATTTAGGTAATTTTTCTATCAAATTAATCTCATTAATGTCTTGATAATCAATTGTTTCACCATAAATTCCTTTGAAACTAACCGCCGTATCTTCTATATTAATTTTAGTTTCTTTTGTTCCCCAAAAAAATAAACCACTGACCAGTGCCGCCGTCATTAATAAGACAATAGCACCCACATTATTTTTGCGTTGCATGTTTTTAGCCCAATATTTATTACTACGCAAAATAAAAAAAACAAGCCCCAAAATCGGATACAAGACAGCAAAAGCCACTCCTGCATTTTTCGACATCACAAAATACAAACCCAAACCACCAATAAGCGTCGAAAGCCCTAAAAATAAATGAAATTGACGGAAAGATGCCAAGTAATTTTTTAGGTCAAATCGCGCTTTGTCTTCCTTCGACATCCTATTATAACCCGATAATAGTGTAGGCGCGTTTTTTTCTGTGATAATAAAACCAATACCAAGATACAGTAATCCGAGAAAAATAATTAAATATAACATAGGAGTATTACTCGTTACTTAACGATAAATTGATGGTTATTCCCTTGACGAAATCGGTATTTTCCGTGATTGTAGAGAAAATTCATGAATTTTCTCTACAATCACGAAAGAGAAAATGGTATCAGACAGTACTTGAATCACATAGCTTTCAAACGCCTTAGCATCTCCATCGCCTTTTCATTTTCAGGGAATTTTTTGAGAATGCGATTCAACCATTTTTCTGCATTGGATACATCATTTTTTGTGAGAAAATAACCGACCTTATTCATCATTGCCAATTCGTAATCGGGGTCGAGCGCGAGGGCTTTATCGAAGTGTGTATTGGCTTGTGTGGCTTTCCCTTCTAATAAAAATATGTACCCCAAATTATTCCAAGCCACAGGCTGTTTTTTATTTTCCGACAAAATAAATTCAAATATTCTGCGGGCATTCGTGATGTCTTGTTTTTGCAAATAGGCAGTTCCCAATTTATTATTAAAATCCAAATTTAATGGGCGCAATTCAACCGCTTTTTTATAGAAAATAAATGATTTATCGACATCGCCTAATTTGGAATATGCCTCGCCGATGCGGTATGCTGTCCATCCGTCTGAAAGGTCGTCGGGCTTGGTGTTTTTTGTATAAGCGACTATATCCGTATAATTTTCTCTCGTAAAATGATAATGCACAAGTGTCATCATTTTTTCGGAAATACTTGCATCGGATTTCGATAGATAATAACCCGCCGAATCCAACATTTGCTGCTCCGGTACAAACTTTTCATACAAAGCAATATACCCTCGCGCCATATCCAAATTCGAGGGATTATCATTCGTAAGACACTCTAAACCAATGAATCGTGCAATATCATTTTTCTCCGGTTCGGTTACGGGTACGCCTATTGCATGGTCGGTGATGCGTACATGTGGGATGTCGATACTGCCGCTTTTGGGCATGTGACAATCGACGCAATTATCTTGCTTGGCGATGCGCTCGGCTTTGGGTGCGCTGCATAGTTCGCGGTCGGTTTTGGTATGGCAATTTTTGCAAGCATTATTATAGGTATCGGTAGTGGTAGCTTCTATGCTGTGGTGCGGATTGTGGCAGGAAGTGCAACTCATTTTCCCAACCGTAAAACACTTACTCAAACGCATCCTATCCGCCTGCGATGCCATGATAAATTTGTCGTGCGAATTGGTGTAACGTGGCAAAAAGACGTTCATCACCTCATTCAATTTCATGCCGGGACGGAAGTCAAAAAAGTCCTTGCCTTCATTTAAGACCGCCGTACCTTGCAAGTGGCAGCGTTGGCAAATATCAATCTCCAATTCAACGGGCAAATTAACGGGATTGACAATGCTGTAATCAACATACTTCGAGGTGTCGATGATATTTCCGGCTAATTTTTCGCGCACATGCACCTCGCCCGGTCCGTGACAACGCTCGCACTCAATGCCGCGTGGCACGGCAGTGTATTTATTTTCCGAACCCGTTATATGGTCGGGTAGATGATTGTGGCAGGTCATGCATTCGGTAGCAATGATGCGCGAAAATCGCGAATTTGCACCGCCCTCAAAACCGGGAGCCATATCCCATTTGCCATCTTGTGTATAGAAAGTAATCGGAGCTTGAGTGACGTAGCCATTCTCATTGATAAGGTGCGAATTGGTGTGTTGCCCCGAACCAATGACGTAGCTGATGCGCTCGGTACGGCTGTGTGTGGTATCGCCATTTTCCAAACGAAACTCCTTGATATACAGTATGCTATCTCTCCAGAATGGTTTGTAATAAAAATCGCTATCCGGATCATATACAATAGCGTGTTTGTCAAATCGGGCAGCACTTTTAGTCATTGTTGCATGGTCAAATGACTTGCCCATCCCGGTGTGAATGTAGGTTTCATAGATATTTTGATGGCATGAACGACAGGTTTGCATCCCGACGTAATCAACGCTATCATGCAGATTTTTGTACGCAGGAGTTTCGATGACTTGTTTGCTTGGTGTGTTGCAAACTACCAAGAGTAATGCCATCAACACAAAGGCGAGATATATGATTCGATTTTGCACCCTTGCAAGATAAGAATTTTTGAAGGTTTAAATAGGGTAGGGGAGGCTAATTTAGATTTGTTCTTGAAAGTACTCACATTTCGCGTAAACGCGATTTAGAAGAAAGAATTGGCTCATGTAGGAAATCAGGTGGAACGTAGGTTAATTTTCACATACTACTATACATGAGGTAAAAAATCAAAAAGCAACCGTCATACTGAATTTATTTCAGTATCTCCCGAACGACGGAGAACCCATGCTGTACAAAACGTATAACTTGTTGTTTTTGAGTGAAATATATTTTTTTAGTTC
>CALHBW010000517.1 GCA_937930625.1 uncultured Saprospiraceae bacterium
GTCTGCCCAAAAGCTAATATCGTTTTTGTCAAATAATTTTACCTGACGCACATTGTCTTTCTTTTCAAGGTCAATTTGTGGGGTACGTACCAATTTGAAATCGCTGACACATTTATTTAATTCCGTTGCAATTTCATTCAATTTATTAGGATAATTATTATTTAAAAAATCTAAATAAGACATTAAATTGGAGACATCACCCTTGAGTTCGACGACTTGTTGGGTGGTTATTCCGGTGAATGAGGAGAGTTTTATGTTGTATAATTCGCTGTTAATTAAAGATTTAAAAATTTGTTCTGCCCCACGTCTATCTTTTGACAATTTCCTTCTAAATTCTATCACATTTGTAATTTCAGACCTAAGACTTTTTTCTGTATCATAACATCTAACATCATAATCATCCATTGAGAATATTCCATAAAAAGCAAAATTGTCATTATCTTCATTCACTTTGGATAGCGGAATATAGTTTTTGCTAAAACCAAAAAATTCTTCATACTTTCCTTCTTTTTTCTCATTAGATTTGTGATAAAGTTTTAAACTATAATAATAAAACTCTCCCTCCCAACTAGGCTCATAACACACCGTAAACTGAACAGGAAACCCTTCCTCCTCAATCTTATGCTGAAACGACAAACGTTTAAGCTCCTCATTATCAGGATAATGACCATTCAAATAACGACCCAAAAACGCCAAAGCCTTCAACACATTACTCTTCCCCGAATTATTCGGACCAATCAACAGATTGACATCCTGCAAACGCAAAGTGACATCACGCAGGCTCTTAAAATTTTGTATGCGAATAGAGTGTATCATAATTAAGTTCAAATGCAAGAATCAAATAAACATTTCGTAGGGACAGGGCATGCCCTGTCCCTACGAAATGTTTTGTAAAATTAAGTGATAATTTACTACTATACAAACGTTTACTGCTGCAAAACAGTTTCAATGCGACGCAACAAGTCGCGTCCTTTGGGTTCAAAATCTTTCATTTTCAATAAATCGCCTCTGATGAGGGCAAGGAAAGCAAAATTATCTGCCAGAATTTCGTCGGGATGCCAGATGTAGTCTGTGTTTCGTCTGATTTGGTCTTGAGAATCGGTTTGAAAGCTATCTTGCAAGGTACTTTTATAACCTTTTTTTGTCTGAACGGTGAGTACATCGCCTTCATTTTTAATTTCAAATAATTCAAATTGAAGATAAGTAAAAAAGCCCGAACTATTAGCTGTAATTTCATGCGTTTTGGAATATATTAAGGGAACTAATTGGGTAGTATTTCCATTATCCGAAACCTTTATAACATACTCAATATCAGCACCATCAGGATTGAGCAGCAAGCGGCGGTCAAGTTCTTCAGGCAGTTGAATATTTGCTGCTTTTTTAAAACCTATCAACTCGTACAGTTGTGCGCGTTTGTCAGGATTGAGGCGCGAATAGACATGGAAAATTTCGTGCAATATGATTTCAAGAAAAGTATCTTCATTCCGTTTTTCGCCTAATACATCGTAAGGAATAATGATATTATTTTCGCGGGTATAATAAGTAGATTTGCCGTAATGATTGGCTTTTGTTTTGATGAAATTTAGTGGTTTTGGGAAAATATCAGGCGAAATAATGTCGCATAATTGGCGGGCTTTATTCACTATTTTTCGGACGTATTCGGCTTCTTTTTCTGTGAAATTGGTCACGTCTTTTTGAAGAAAATTTTTATATATCTCAATATTTTCTTTTCGTGTCCCGGAAAGTATTTGCCCTATTTGAATTTCCATATCCAATGTGCGGATATTCTCAAAAAAGAACTCTGTATCGTCTTTGGAAATAGCAGCAGCGGCAGCCACACTATCCAATAGGTAAGCATTATTTTCAAGGTGTGATTCGATGGTTGATTGTGCCGTTTTGCAGTGAATAAACAAGGCAATACACAGCCATGCCCACAATGTAAATATGTGCTTCATTTTACTTCAGTTTGAGTACCGATAAAAGTGGAGAAGGAGAAGTCGGGTGGACAGTGGCAAATATAAATGATTTTCTTGTTTGAAAACCTACAAAATGGTTTAGAATTATGTAAAAACAGTCTGAATAAGGAAAAATTCAAATAAAACATGAAAGATTTCCAATGCGTGCATTATATTCGGGTTTTAAATGAGTAAATGAGTAGATGATGAAATGAGTAAATGTTGTTACTTTTTTCATTTTAATTGATATTTTAATTTTCATTTACACTTATTTGCTCATCTAATCATTTACTCATTTACTCATTGTAATATGATAGGTCAAATTATATTTCTGTTATTGACGTTGGTGACATTCGGCATTGCATTTCGTAAATATTCGAAATTGCGCCGTAATATTTTGTTGGGAAAAGATGTAAAAATCGAAGGCGATACAGGCGAGCGTTTTAAAAATACGCTGCTGATAGCTTTCGGGCAGAAAAAGATGTTTAAACGCATCATTCCTGCTGTGATGCACTTGTTTATATATGTCGCTTTTTTGTTTACTCAAATTGAATTGGTTGAGATTTTTGTGGATGGATTGTCGGGCAAACATCGGTTTTTCAGACCTTATCTCGGTGGTGTATATACGGGTTTGATTAGTTTTATTGAATTGCTGTCTTTGGGGGCATTTGTGGCGACTTTAGTGTTTTTGATTCGTCGAAATCTGCTGAAAGTTCCGCGTTTTCATATGGATGAAATGACGGGCTGGCCCAAGTTGGATGGTAATCTGATATTGTATGCGGAGATTTTGCTGCTCATTGGTATTTTCAGTATGAATGGTGCTGATGAAGTGCTCTACAACGCAGGTGCAACACATGCTGTAGGCGCAAGCGGACAGGGTTCGTTTAATTTTGCGATTAGTCAGTGGCTCGGTCCTGCTTTGTTTGGTGGAATGAGTGTGGGTGCGCTCGAATTTGTGGAGCGATTTGGTTGGTGGATGCACATTATTGTGGTGTTTACTTTTTTGAATTATCTGCCGTATTCCAAGCATTTGCATATTCTGTTGGCATTTCCGAATGTCTATTTTTCTAAACTCACTTCACGCGGCGAAATGGATAATATGCCCGAAATTATGAATGAGGTGAAAAGCATGATGGGCTTGATACCGGAAAGCGAAGCTGCACCCGCAGGCGACCCGAACGATATGCCCAAATTTGGTGCAAGCGATGTATTTGATTTGACTTGGAAAAATATGTTGGATGCTTATACGTGTACGGAATGTGGGCGTTGCTCGTCGGTGTGTCCGGCGAATGTGACGGGTAAGAAACTCTCTCCAAGAAAGATTATGATGGATGTGCGCGACCGTGCCGAAGAAATTGGTAAGCACTTGGACGACAATAATTTAGAGGTAATAGCAGCCGATAAAAAGGAAGGCGCAACGGCACTCACAAAAGAAAATTTTGACGACGGAAAGTCCTTGTTTGATTATATATCGAATGAAGAAGTACACGCTTGTACGACATGCAATGCCTGTGTGGAGGCTTGCCCTGTAATGATTAATCCTTTGGACATTATCCTGCAATTGCGCCGCCATGAGATATTGGATTTGGCAGCCGGACCGGGCGATTGGACGCCGATGTTTACGAGTATCGAAAATAGTGGTTCGGTATGGCAAGTACCGGACGCGCGCGATAAGTGGGCTACTGAAATGATACAATGATACAATATTAATGAGTGAATTTTGAGTGAGTGAATGAGTGAATAATTAATGTGATAATGTTAAAATGTTTTAATCACCATTCGATGTTTATATCTTATTTAGTGAGAAAGTAGTGAGGTGAGTGAGGTAAATTCGGATAGTGGCGATAATGGTGTATTTTCTTTGATTGTAGGAGCGAAGCGATATTGCCTAAAAGTGGTGCTAATGAGCTGGTATTTAGCTTTTTGCAGCGAAGTCGGAAGCAAGCGTTTTTCCATAAAAAAAATAAAAAAATCTCGCGTTTGTAAATTCATTGTAGCATTACATCATTATCGCATTGTAGCATTAAATATTCACTCATTCGCTCATTCAAAATTCACTCATTATCATTGTAGCATTACATCATTATCACATTGTAGCATTAAATATTCACTCATTTACATTGTAGCATTAAATAAAAGAACACCTACCTCGGATATAGGGATACCAAAGCAGGTGTATAACAAGCGATAGAATTTATAGAGACAAATGGGAGGTATTAGCTCCTGTCATAATTTTCCTTTCATCTTCACGGGTGCAATAGTAAAAATAATTGAAGACTAATGCAGCCTTTCCTCCTATCACGTAATAATAAATACCAGTTTCGATATTTTGGGGCGTGAACTGATACGTCGTACTACCGGGAGGAAGTTCTACCTCAAGAATTCGCTTGTCAGTATAGTCACTAATGTATAATTGTGTGTACTCTTGGAGAGGATGTTCAAATTGGAACCAAATCGTTCCGATGCAAACATCATCTTTGAGGGGAGTAATCATTTGCAATGCTTTATTGCAAGATGTACCATGTGCTTTTCGTGGTACAGAGGTGTTTGCGTCAATGTCGGTACGTATAGTTTGATACATTGTACTTTCTTTTTCCTGCTCTAGAAGGAAAGAGACTTTGGAACGACAACCTGAGGATTGTGCTAAATGTTCAATTAACCAATTGGGAAGTTCATTCATTTTCCCATCCAACATTTTTTCTACGCAAACAGCTACTCCTTGTGGGGTAAGTTCACCCCACTGATTAAGCAGTGTTCGTTTTACCATCTTAGAGGGCTTTAGGTGAATTAAGTTCAAGTTCAAGTTCAAGTTCAAGTTCAAATAAAGATTTAAACCTAAAAACGGACTTTTACCTACACTTCAACTCACTAAGTTTAACAACAAAAATAAACGGATGATTTTAGGGTAACATGCTTGTGCTTCAGATTAGCTTAAGGGAGCAGTCAGTTGTGTTAGATTTCTTTAATTTGTTCTTTCATATCATAATTTTAGTTAAAGAATAGTAGCTTGTTTAAGTTTAAGATTAAATCTAAGTTTAAATCCCCTACATAAAATTATTTATACTCAGACCTAATCTTATACTTAAACTTTTCTTCGCTACGTTTTAGGAGAATATTTTGCGATAGCTTTCATTTTTATTTGAGTAATGTTCAAAATAATGTTGAATAAGCTCCGTAAAATAAGCGAGGTTCTCGTTGCCGCGTCTGCTAAAATTGATGTTGTGCCTCGTCAGGAGGTCAACCCATATTTTATCTTCTTTCCTTTCGTAATTCTTTCTAAATGAATCACTTTTCTGTGTTTGTGTACGTTCTATACGCGACAAGATACCATTCATAAATTCAAAGAAGTCTTGACGACTATGGTCATTTTGCCCGGCAAATTGCATGATCTCATCTACAGTTTCCGGCTTGCAGTCAGGATACAGAGATTTGATATGTTGCGGACTAATGCCTTCAGTATTATACATCATTGCCAGTATAAACTTAAATCGTCTGGTGGCTTCTTCGTTCTTACAGACTATGGCAAGCGTAGCATCCAAAGTCTGAGCGTGTAAATGAAGATAGTAACGCAACTCATCGTCGCCCTCGAAGCGGTGAATGCGGCTATCGGCAGATACCGGTAGGTATAAATTAGATACGGATACAGTTTCCACCTTTGGGCGGTGCTTTTTCAATACAGTGAATATATCCCGTTGGATAATTGTGTTGAGATAAGCATACACTGTTCCGTCGTTTTTGTAGTTTTTTTTCAAACTACCTTTCCGTATTTTTTCCAACAAAACTAAAGTAACATCCCCCTCGATGTCTTCTTTAAATGTTGTTGTACCGTCTATCATACGTTGGGTTTTGATATGAATGACTGGTCTGTACTTTTCTGCGAGCTTGTTGTCGCAGTCCTGTAACAGCTCAATGTCTTCTTCATTGCTCAGCTTCCTGAGCAGGTCGGGTGAGACAGTGGCTTTGAGTATCATACCAATAGAAGCATACAGAGGCTCTGTCTGTTGGCGTAATGCCATCAACTCCGTGTGCAGTGTATGATATACGCGGCGGCGCAAATCGTGACCTGAGGTGACGAATTTGGCGCGGCAGTAGCGTTCTATCAGTTTCAGAATATCCGCCCGGTATTTAGCCATTAAAAGCGGTATGCTGTTTTCCAATAAAAACGCGTCGTCATTGAGCAATGCTCTGAATTCCTGTTCGACAATATCGTTCGTATTGAGAGAACATTTTTTTTCTAAACGTGATTTTACTACGTTTTTCAAGCCTTTTATCATCTGCACCACTGAATTGTCTGTGTATTCTATCAGACCAATATGCAATAGGCGGCATTTGATTCGGGCTTCAATGTTCCCTGCGTACGTTCTAAAAAATCGTTCAGGGGCATGGCTCAACAAATGAAGATCAATTGCTCTGTCTTCGTAGTGGTTCATGTTGCGTTCCCTGTTTTGTCATCGAATAAATTAAGAGTCCATTCTTGTAGTAAAATCAAAACGGAGGACATCGGAAAAATTCGAACAACTTGCAGATATCAGGGACTTACGAACATATAGACTATATAGAGGATGGTGTTTGGACATTTTTTAGGAAAAAAAACTTTTTTTTATTTTTTTTCAAAAAAACTGTCCAAAATCTAAAGGCATGTTTGTCTATAAAAGCGAATCGACAAACGTGTGAATAAAGAGTGAAAGAATTAATAAAAGATTATAAGATGCTTTAGGAAATAAAATTTATTAACTCATTCAGCATCCAATATATTAACTTTTATTCATTAAGTCAATAGGAGTTTTTTAATTGAAAAAATAATCACTTACTTAAAAATACGCGTAATCATTTGACATTAAATATAGTTATCTGATTAACAGCCACATGAATATTGATTCCACAAGCAAAGTAAAATCCATAAAGTATTATATTTTATTTCATCCCTCTTCTTACTACCGACAAGTCTTATTGTCGAAGAGAACGATAGCATGAATGAGTAATGGGTCGAACTCGTATCTGTACAACCCGGGTTACAGAAATGATTTGACCATATAACTCACACACTACAGAGTCAACTTTACAACAGTCAATTACACAGTTCCTTCCCAACCAAGAGAAGGTAGGCAATGATTCTTTTTTTAAACGGCAATTTTCAAATAATCACAAAGACAGTTTTATCATGAGAAATTTACTTATTAACTTAATTTTTATTTTTACCCTATTAATCGCTAACTCAACAAATGTTTTTTCACAAATATTGGGATCAAATCAAAGTGACGGCACTGTTACTATTAGTCAAGTTGTTACTATTAGTATCAAAGATGGTGACAACACTATCAATCGTCGCGGCGGAATCGTAGTACCTATTACGGGACTTGATGGAGCAAGACTAGCAATAGTGCAATCTGCACCGGTTGCTGTTGAAATTGCCCCAATTGAAGATGGCTTTGTGGCTTACACACATACATCACCACACGAACTCGGGTGGTCTTTAATTATACCTGATTCTATAGTAAGTACCTGGGAAAGCGGCACGTATAGATTGACCGTGAAAATTGGGGGTAAGCTAGCTATTTCAGAAGAATTTACCATCGAATAAAATAACACTGTTCTGTCATTCGATATAGACGTTGCTACTTTTAATAGTTAGCAACGTCTTTTTGTTTGTAGTGGACGTTCTTATTTAATTCTGCAATTTTCTCAATTAACCATGTTTTCATAACTACGTTTGGCATTTTGTCTAAATCCTTTTTTAACGTTGCGATGTCCGGTTTGAACTGTCCACGTATATTTGCCATACCTAATACGATTTTGATGAAGTTGTTATGTGGTTTGCGAATGTCTGTACCTATAAGTTTGGTTTTGTGTTTTCTGTACATATATTGCTTAAAATTATCACATGAATCATGCAATTCACGTTCTAATTCGTAGAGACTCGCTATTAGTAGGGTATAATGTCTCAAGCCATAAGAGACATCTTCAAATTCGAGTGTATATAAAAGGAACTCAACCTGCTCATATTCTTTTTTGTAAAAACTTAAATATGCTTTGTAGAGTCTGATGATATTTTCCTTTTTATCATCTTCATCAGGAAGATAAATATAATATTTGTTTATAAAGTTTTGAGTCCATTCAAATTCACCGATACCACAGCTTATAATAACTATATTGGTAAAATGTGACTGTGGAAAGCTCCCGTACATTGTGAATACCTCATTATCCACACCAATTTTATACAAAGAAAAATATTCTCTATTATCTGCTACGGTCAGTGTTGCGGAGTTGATGAGTAGCGTAATCAAATCTAGTGCTTCGTCTCTACCCGATAGTTTAGAGATATTATTGATGACAAGTTCTTTCATCTCATAATACATTCCCAATAGTTTTTGGGCAGCAGATTCATCTTGTAAAGATTGTTCTTTGACAGTAGGTGTTTTGAGCGCGTTGTGGAGTTTGTAGAAATGTGTGGATATTTGATAAATTCGCAGCAAGGTATTGTCGTTAAGGACTTTTTGAGGTAATTTTTCCAAAAACTTGTCAGGTATGAACCCTTTGAGTTGCTCACCTCTTACCTGTTCCCAAGCCTTAATCTCGTAGCCATAACGCAACTTGGCAAGGCTATACATCATGTCAGTATTGTACATAATCCCCGAAAGCAACTCTTTACCCCCCTTATTTTTTAATTTTGATGTAGAATCATGATAATACAATCTACTTTGGAGCTGCAATTGAGCTATGTAATGCTCCATAGTTTTCAACTCCAAATTATCAATCTCTTTGTCTAACCTATAAGCGTACTTAAAAAAATGGTCATCCACTTGCCTTTTTTCAAAAGACCTGATGAGCAGCATCTGCCTATCCATAGGATTTTGTTCAGCCTCTTTCACAACAAAATACTCTTCAATCAACTTAGATAAATCAGACATTAACTCACGCATCTTCCAATCTGCGTACTCTTCTCCCTTCGGGAATAGCCTTTTGAAGGCGTATTCTTTCCTCAATTTGTCATCGTCCAAATTATTTTTGTATTTTTTTAAATACTCAAATAATAATATAACTCGTTGGCTTCTATTATAGAAAGGGCTTTTCAAAAACTGGGTAAATTCTCGGAACTCTTCCGCCTTGATAGCCTTAAATAATTGTAAAAGTTTTGTGTTTTGCATACCCGACCAATTAAAATAAGTAAAAATTAACTACAACCCCAAAACGCTAACTTTTGCTTATAAAGCAAACAAAATCAGCAATTTAAATACTTTTTTTACTTTTATTTATGTGAAAATTTACGCCTTAAAACTACTACAACATTCAACTTTTGAAGCGATATGTTAATAGTATTCTCTATACTTTTGTATATGTAAGATGACAACAAAGCTAGTCACAAGGACTGCAAAAGTAAGCACAAATTAAGTAAAAAAATATAACTAAAATAACTTTTTATCAAGATTTAAATTTTGATAAAAAATAACTACAACAAATATAAAGTTATTTTACTAATAATCAAATGATTACGTGCTACAAGGCAAGAAAAAAATTATAAAAAAATAACTATAATTTGACTTAATTGAAATTTCTATAATCAAAAAGTCTCCGTAAAATTGTAGTATAAAAAGAACAGATAGTGAAGAAGAAGTGAAAGATTAAACAACATTTTGATTCAAAGGAATTAGAACAAGATCACTTCAATTCTCATGATTCTTGTCACATTTTAGGTTAGGGGAAGGTGCTGCCGGTACGCTGGTAGTGCCTTTTGTTTGAATTTTATGCCGAGAATATCGGCTCAAAAATATATACAAGTAGGCTACATGTATATGAGCGAAGGTTAGCTATTTGTTCAGAGCAGTACAACACTGAAATCAGCTCGAAACTCAGCAAAGTAAAAAAATAGCAAGCGATTAAAAGACCTTTGTATTTCTCACTGTGAATACCCGTCCGGAAGACTGGGACCTTCCGGCACGGGTTTTTTTTATACGCATTTTTTTCTAAATTGTTTCATAAATTCACAGTTACATTGTTCGATTGTTTTATTGCTTCATGATTAAAAGGCATTTTCCTGTGCGAAAAAACAACAATGAAACAATAAAACAATCGAACCATGAAACCACAAAAACTAGTTACCAATAATTTCCTTTCTCAAAGCATTCAAGTCCACACGCTCCTTTTTCATTTGAATAGTTTTAGCGGTATCTTTCAAGAGCTTAATAATAGCATTTCTATCGTCCGAATTGGTATAAATACTACTCAAAACGAGGATATAATCACCACATTCCATGGAAAGATAATGCTCTTCCAACACAGTGCGGGCTTTATTTTCGTCACCTGTTTTCACAGGAGATTTGAAGTGCCAATGTAGAGCTTCACGCCCGTCGATATTCACCATTTCATGTTCAGGAAATAACTCTCCTGCTACCTCATCAGTCATTGTGCTTCGGATGTTATTCATCTCATCGCGCATCTGTGCGAGAAGGAGTCCTTCGCCCTGCAAAGGCATCATTCCACGACTAAATTTGGACTTCGGTATCGCCAACATCTGCAATACTTTTCCATCTACGATAAAACCTATATTTCCCGTATTAATAGTTTTTACACGACTACCTTTGACAGCTACCGTAAAGAAAGAAGTCATTTCATTAAACACTTGCACGAACCCCTCCTGACTGCGAATACCACCGCTTCTGTAATCCATAGATTTTACTAATTCACCATTCGTATAAATCTTTTTATCAAGGAGTTTTCCCTTACTACTCCATGCTTTGAACTCACCATCTTCCTTACCCGCTACGTATGCACCATAGGCTTTTTGCTGACCGTTTTTGTACCATTCTGTACTCGTACCATTGCGTTCTCCGCCTTCAAATTGCGCCTCCAACATGCGCTCGCCATTCTCGTACCATTTACGTATCATACCTTCTTCCAAGCCATCTGCGTAGGTGATTTGCTGGTCTTTTACGCCATTGCCATACCACCAAGTATGTGTACCGTTTTCGCGTCCGTTCACATATTCACCTTGCGATTTTTTTTCACCTGTAATATACCATTCTGTTGCCATGCCATGCGGCACACTTTGCACATACTCCACTTCTACTTTCTGCTGCCCTGTCGGATACCACTGCCGTTCCAAGCCCTCTTGTACGCCCTCCACAAAATTTGCCTCATATATTTTCTGCCCAAACTCATCCCAACCTCGCGCTTTGCCATCCGTTTTACCGGCTACAAATTGTACTTCTTCCTGCTTTCGTGCCGTTTTCAGAAATCCTTCAAAATCATCTTTCGCCTTTTCTTTTTCCTGCTCATCTCTTGGCGGATATACCTCATATGCCGTTCCCGTAAACGGGTCGATGGTATTAATCTGATAGTATAATTTATTTTTTTGAATTTCTATTTTGGAAAAATGAACGCGTTTTTGTGCATTCATATGTATTGAAAAACAAAGAACTACAAGCGATAAAAAATATTTATTCATGCTGAAAATTAAATTAAGTCCATAGACCATAGTTGATAGTCCATAGCAGATTGGTTGTCAATTAAAACTAACGAAGCAAGGCAATATTTATGCCTTAAATTTACGTTAAAAATTGGCATGTTTAGAAATGTAGTTGACACTTTTATCTTCAAATTAAAATAATGTAAAATATAAAATAATAAATGTAAAATGTAAAAGTTACAGGACGCGAGTGAACGCGAGACGTTTTTATTTTATTGATTTTTAATTTTTTAAACAATAAAAAAACGCAAATGTATCGTACACGTACTACATCTCGATAGCTATCGGAATTTACATCTTACATTTCAAAAAAGTGTCAACTACTTTTACAGCAAATTTAAATATGCCTAAAAATTGAACTTGGTCTTGAACTTAAATTGACGTGATTAGTTGATTGGTTAATTAGTTGTTAGTCAACGTGTTATTGATGCTCAACCTTGCAAAAGGTGGCTTGTTTTGTGAGTAAAAATAAATACGTTTTTACATGAAATAATATTTTATCTCTTTTTAAT
>CALHBW010000518.1 GCA_937930625.1 uncultured Saprospiraceae bacterium
AGCACGATGTTGAATGTGAACCAAAAAAATATATTTCACTCAAAAACAACAAGTTATACGTTTTGTACAGCATGGGTTCTCCGTCGTTCGGGAGATACTGAAATAAATTCAGTATGACGGTTGCTTTTTGATTTTTTACCTCATGTATAGTAGTATGCTTATAGGATTTAGGCTTGCTTCACATTCCACCTGATTTCCTACATGAGCCTTTTTCTTTAGATGAACTAAAATTTGACGTGATAGTTGAGTGTGGAGAGAATTTGATGTAGCATAAAAGAAAAATGTCCTTTGTTGATAACTCCGCAATAATTTAGTCATTCGTTGTGCGGTGGGTTCTGAAATGTCTAATTCTTTGGCTATCTGCAAATTAGAGAGATTTAGTCCCATTAGATAAAGGCATACTTCATCACCCATTAAGTTCAATAAATTTATCTCCATCTTTTTGGAGGATAAGTTGGCATGTTTAGATTTGCCATAAAAGTGTCAACTACCTTGATAACCTTGTCGTATTGATGCCTTATTTTCTCCCTTAAATTTGTGGTTTTACGTGATGTAGAGAAAATTCATGAATTTTCTCTACATCACGAACCAGTAGATGGTCAATTCCAAAAATAAATGTTTCACTATACGCAAAAATAACAAAAAGGGCAATTCAATATGAATTGCCCTTTTCTTATTTCCAATAAAAATGTACCGTCTATGGTTTTACAAATTTCATAGACATTACAGTATCTTCTGCAACTAATTGTACAAAGTAGAAACCTGAACTCAATTGGTTAATATCCAACTGAACACGTTGTTCTCCTATTGTTTCATTTATAATTCGTTGTTGAATTACTTTACCAGTCATATCAATTACAAATAATTGAACGTCTGCTATATCAGTACTTGTGTATTCTACATTCAGATAGTTATTTGCCGGATTAGGGAAGAGATTCATACCTGAAATACTGACTTTGGCAATTTCCTCTGCGAATATTTCTACTTCTTCTTCATTTCTGTTATTGCCATTGGCACAGCCGCTAATTACCACATCATCAATGTAAACCCAATCAGAATTACCTGATGCATCGCAACGGAAACGCAATTGAGTATTTGCACTAAATGAACCTGCGATAGTAGCCGTGCCATCTTCTCTTACGTTATTTTCAAACTCATCACCTGTATTCCATTCTTCTACCGTAGTGAAGGATGCGCCACCATCGGTAGAGATTTGTAGCCAGAAATCTTCATTGGCATTATCCATACTTACGGCAATGTATGAGAAATCAACGGTCAATTCATCGTATCCACTAAGGTCAAGATTATCCGTCGTCATGGTAGATGTGCTGGTATTGTCACGCAAGCGTACACAGCGATTACCGCTATTGGCATAAGCTGCATCTCTCGTACTTCTGCGACAATCAGAACCACCATCATTCCAAATACCCCATCCACTATCAAAATTATTGCTGTTGATGACTTCATAAGTACATCCACCGCCGCCACCGCAGCTATCAGGACAAGAACCACCGCAGTCAACGCCTTCTTCATCTCCATTCTGAACACCGTCATCACAAGTTGCACAAGCAGCACAAGAACCACCACAGTCAACACCTGTTTCATCACCGTTTTGAACGCCATCATCACAAGTTGGACAAGCAGGACAAGAAGAACCACCACAGTCAACGCCTTCTTCATCGCCATTCTGAACGCCATCGTCGCAAGTTGGTGCAGGAGGTCCGTCATCGAAGCAGAAATCAGTTGCTTCTGAACTACCAAAGCTAGCACCGGAAGCCAATGTACCGTCCGCGCCTGTTACACTATACGAGCCATTACCATAACTACAGCAAATACCGTCTCCGTAACGGTCACTTATAGTGAAAGTATAACAACCATCTCCAAGACATAGACTTTCAGATACAGTTGAACCATCAGCTTGGTTGCCATAAGTACCGCCGGAAGCTACTGTGCCGCCATTAGCATCTGTTATTGCCCAACTGGTTTCTTCCGGATAATTATCCAAATTAATCGTAACAACTACCGGATTACCGTCACAAGGACAGACATTGCCGCAAGAACCACCGCAGTCAACGCCTGTTTCATCACCATTTTGGACACCATCATCACAAGTGGGTTCTGGTGGACATTCATTCGGACAAGAGCCACCACAATCAACGCCTGTTTCATCGCCATTCTGAAGACCGTCATCACAAGTGGGTTCAGCCGGTTCGCCACAAGCTGCCGAACTCAATAAGCTCACACGCGCACCTCCGGGTGCAAACAGCGCCAACATACGGTCTTTTTGACCTTGTGTAAATAGGTTCATACAGCCATCATCAGAATAGTCCATATAGTTTTGCACCATATCCGTAGAGTTGCAAGAAACATGTCCTGTTGCACAGCCGTAGTTAGCAGCATCCGACGTAGGTGTATCAGATACGAAATCGTCTGCATTACAATTGCCATCGCCCCAAATGTGGCGTAGGTTGAGCCAATGCCCTACTTCGTGCGTTGCTGTTCTACCTAAATTGAATGGCGCACTTGAACCGATAGTTCCCGTATAACGATAATCATTCACAACACCATCTGTAGCTGCCGAACCGCCCGGAAATTGGGCATAACCCAAGATACCACCGCCAATATTGCAGACCCAGAAATTGAGATAATCATTGCGGGGCCAGGCATCTTTACCGCCGTTTGAGCTGAATTTCACCGCATCGTTTGTTCCAAAACCATTGGTCGAAGTAGATGTTCGTGTGATACCTGTAGTCGGATTTCCGTTCGGGTCAACCGTAGCGAGACAGAACTGAATTTCTGTATCTGCTGCTTGTGACCAAGTACCATCGGCGTCCGAATTGAGACGTCTGAAATCATCATTCAAGACTTGCAACTGCGACATCAACTCAGCGTCACTGATATTCTCAGCACTCGTGCGATATACGACGTGAAAAACTATCGGAATAGTAATTACTGCCGATCCTGATTTGTATTCTGCATTATTTTCAATGAAATGTTGGGTGTGTTGCTCTATAACCTGCAATCTTTCTGCGTGTTTAGGGTCGTCTTGCTCAATTTGCACCATATCTTTGGAGGCGCAGTTTCGTTGTGCATTTAAATGTAGGGTACTGATAACCATCATCATGGTTATGAATAGAGTCAGTGTTCTCATAAAAAACATCAATTTAGTTAGTATATAATAAAATATTCGTGCGATTTGCTTTCATCAATAAATAGCCCATTACTTACAAAAGTAAGTTTGGATGATTTGTATTAATTCAAAAAGATATGTGGACTATTAGCTTGTAATAAGAATATTGGGTAAGATTTTATGGGAATGTTCTATTGAACGCTAGTATAGCATGAATGTTTCGGTAAATATATTAATTTATATCTAACAGGCAAAAAAACATGTAATTTTTAATTTATTTTACTTAATTTTTATTTGTTTTTTTTGACACATGCGTGATAATCTGTATTCGTAGATGTTCGTCTGAATAAGTTATTAATTTGTCTAAATAATATTATTTTCAAATCCTTATATTGTACCTTTCCACTACGCAATTCAATCTTCGTGTTCCCTAAATTAACTTGTTTTGACTTTTTTCGAATTACCTCATTCAATAAATTATTCTTATATTTTATATTCTACTGAACAACGATTTTTTGTAATTTGTATTTAATTTATTATCAGATAAATATGCGATTCAAATTTGGGTGTAAAAATAGAACGCGTACTATCTCCCCCTTTGGAGGGGGCTGGGGGGAGGATTTTCGGCTGTTTTTCCTCCCCCCAACCCCCTCCAAAGGCAGGGCTGTTAAGTTCTAATTGAACAAATAAATTGATATTTTTTTTCATTTTATTTTTCAATTTATCGAAATCGGGTTAGTAAGCTATCCCGTAAGTATTTCAAAAAGTTCTTTGATTTTGTCGGAA
>CALHBW010000519.1 GCA_937930625.1 uncultured Saprospiraceae bacterium
TTGCCCAAAGCGAATACTCGTCAGACGAATCCCTTTATTCAGTGCGAATATTTTATGAGACAAATCACTACATTTCACAAAAACCTTCGTCAGACGAGTGCGCCCCGCAACTTGAGTTCGGCAAAGTTAGACGGATAGCCACAATGTACAGATTTATTCATTCATTCAAAATTCACTCATAACCTCCAAATAAAAACTACCCAATACCGACTACCTCCAATTACTTACCATTTTGAAATTTAAAACTTTTCCTATATCTTTGCCTCTCAAATGATGACATACACACATACACATCACCACCATACAATATTTGCTTGACAGCAAGTGGTGAGGATCTTATGTACAATACAATATAAAGCCTGCTACTTCTGTAGTGGGCTTTTTTATTGAAAATCAGTTCATAGTTTGCAGTTCATAGTTCATAGTTGATTGATATTTCGCGTAGCGAAAATCATCTTCTCACAAACTATGAACTATGAACTATGAACCATGAACTAAATCATGGACAGACTAAAACTAGCGATTCAAAAATCAGGACGACTCAGCGATAAATCAAAAAAACTGGTTAGCGAGTGTGGTATCAAGGTCAAGGAAGGCAAAAATAAACTCATTGCCCCTTCGACCAATTTCCCCCTCGACCTCTTTTATTTGCGCGATGATGATATTCCTAAATACGTAGAAGACGGCACTGCGGATATAGGTATTTTAGGAGAAAATGTATTACTCGAAAAACAATCTGAGGTCAATACAGTTATCCAATTAGGGTTCTCAAAGTGTCGGCTTTCGCTGGCGATTCCCAAAGCGGAAACATACACCGACAGCAGCTATTTTCAAGGCAAAAAAGTGGCAACATCCTACCCTGTCATTCTCTCTAAATATTTGAATGACAAAGGAGTGCAAGCCGACATACACGAAATTAGCGGCTCAGTAGAAATCGCGCCGGGGATTGGTCTGGCAGAAGGCGTTTGTGATATCGTCAGTTCGGGAAGTACCTTATTTAGCAATGGTTTGAAAGAAGTTGAAATCGTCATGCAATCGCAAGCGGTTTTGATTGCCAACAAAAAAATGAGCGCGGAAAAACAAGCCATTCTCGACAAGCTATTATTCCGTATCGAAGCCGTCAGACGTGCGGAAAACAGCAAATACATCCTCCTCAATGCCCCCGAAAACAAAGTGGACGACATCATAAAAGCACTACCCGGCATGAGAAGTCCTACGGTATTGCCCCTTGCACAAAAAGGCTGGGTGTCCATACATTCCGTCTTAATTGAAAGCGAATTTTGGGAAAAAATCGACCAACTCCGCACCGCAGGTGCAGAAGGTATCTTGGTTGTCCCGATAGAAAAAATGATTTACTAATAAGAGACGAGAGACTTGAGAGAAGATACGAGAGAAATAAGACGTGAGATATGAGACGATAGAGGGCGTACCCTCACTTGTCCCTCCACATCTCCATTCTCACCTCACACCTCTCATGTCTCTTCTCACACCTCTCTCGTCTATGAACTTACACCTACATCCGCCCCGCGATACATGGCAAGGCATCCTCCAACGCCCGACTTTCGAGACGCGGCAATTGGAGGCAACAGTCAGCGATATTTTGAAGGATATAAAAATACGTGGCGACGAAGCAGTACGCGATTATACCACGAAATTTGATAAAGTAAATTTAGAGAATTTTCGTGTAGAAAAAACTGAATTTGACGAAGCGCGAGACTTAGTTTCACCCGAATTGAAGACAGCATTACGCACTGCCCAATCGAATATCACCCGTTTCCACGAAGCACAGCGAATGGAGACGCAAGCCATCGAAACCATGCCCGGCGTACGATGTTGGCGTAAAAGTGTGCCGATTGATAAAGTTGGTTTGTACATTCCGGGAGGTACTGCGCCATTGTTTTCTACCGTCTTGATGTTGGGTATTCCGGCGGCGATAGCGGGTTGTCGGGAGGTCGTGTTGTGTACGCCTCCACAGGCAGACGGCAAGGTAAATCCCGTTATTTTGTATGCAGCAGAATTGGTCGGCATCAAATCTGTTTTCAAAATCGGTGGTGTGCAGGCGGTTGGTGCAATGGCGTATGGTACGGCGAGTGTGCCGCGAGTATATAAGATTTTCGGACCCGGCAATCAATACGTTACTGTTGCCAAGCAATTGGTCAGTCGCGGTGGCGTGTCGATTGATATGCCTGCCGGACCGTCGGAAGTTTTGGTCGTGGCAGACGATACCGCAAATCCTGCTTACGTAGCTGCTGACCTCCTCTCGCAAGCCGAACATGGCATTGATAGTCAGGTAGTTTTAGTGTGTGTTAATGAAAAAATAGCCACACAGGTACAAACCGAAATCAACGCACAACTAAGCGCACTCCCCCGCGCCGACATTGCCCGTAAAGCACTCGAAAACAGCCATGCCGTCATCATTCAAACGGACAGCGAAGCCCTCGACCTCATCAATGAATACGCCCCCGAACACCTCATCATTGCGACAAAAAATGCAGATAATTTTTCGGAAAAAATAACCAACGCAGGTTCGGTATTCATCGGAAATTACACCCCTGAAGCCGTAGGAGATTATGCTTCCGGAACCAATCACACATTACCGACAAATGGCTATGCAACAGCGTATAGCGGCGTCTCCTTAGATACATTTTTAAAGAAAATTACCTATCAAAAACTCACAAAAGAAGGCTTAGAAAATATCGGCGAAACTGTCATGCAAATGGCAGCCGCCGAACAATTGGAAGCACACCGAAATGCGGTAGCGATTCGCCTCACGTAGCGTAATGCCTCCGGCTTGCGTTTCCGTAGAACGGTGCTTCCAGCCCGTTCCACGTTAGTTTAGCAAACATACGCGAGGCGCGAACTGGAAGTGTCGCGCTACGTTATTCCTCAAATTAACCATTAATCATTAACCATTAATAAATGTGGACTTGGCACGACAGCACCCTCACAAAAATTGAAAAAACCACCCCGACGACTTGGCGTTTTTGGCTGGAAGCGAAAGACTTAGATAAAATCGACTTTCGCGCCGGACAATTCATCACGATGGATTTGCCGATACATGAGCGTAGGCGCAAACGTTGGCGCAGCTACTCTATTGCCAATGCGCCCAATGAGGAAAATACGGTAGAATTGGCGATTGCGTATTACGAAGGCGGCTTGGCTTCCGAGTATCTTTTCAAAGCGGTGAAAGAAGGCGATACGATTGCCTTCAAAGGACCGGATGGCGCGTTTTATCTACCACCTAAGATTGAGCATGACTTGGTATTTGTGTGTACAGGTACGGGTGTTGCGCCTTTTCGCAGTATGATTTTTGACCTTGAAAAACGCGATTTTGATGGGCAAAATATTCATTTAATTTTCGGAACACGATATGAACATGCGATTTTGTACCGTGAAGAATTTGAAGCCCTTGCCAAGCGTAATCCGCGTTTTCGATACACCGTCGCGCTATCGCGTGAAGAAAATTGGGAAGGTGTGAAAGGCTACGTTCACCAAGTCTATGAAGCCGAATATGCCGATAAACCTGACACCCGTTTTTACCTCTGTGGCTGGCAATATATGATTGACGAAGCGCGTGAAAGATTGGAAAAAATGGGCTTTGATAAGACTAAAGTTTTCTACGAATTGTATGGGTAAACCGTAACGTAACGCCTCCGGCTTGCGTTCCGTAGAACGGTGCTTCCAGCCCGTTCCGCGTTAGTTTGGCAAGACCATACGCGAGGCGCGAACAGGAAAAGTCGCGCTACAATTCCGGTAAATCGTCGTAATGCCCGTAACAGGAAATTATGAAAACGGTCTGTTCGTCAACTTTGTAAACCAAGCGATGTTTCTCATTAATTCTGCGCGACCAATAGCCTGTAAGATTGCCTTTTAGCGGTTCAGGTTTACCAATACCCTCAAATGGATGTTTTGAAATATCAATGATGAGTTCCCATACTTTTGCAAGGAGGCGTTTGTCTTCCTTTTTTAGTTTTTGAGTGTCTTTTTCGAGAGCAGGATGAAGGACAAAAACGTAGCTGTCTTGCATAGGTCAGTTCGTGTCGAATAGTGGTTTTACGTATTGTAAGTTCATTGGTACGCTTTCTACGAATCCTTCGTCATATTCGATAGTACGAGCAAGAATATCCATGTTTTGCTCCAATTGGTCTACGATATTTTCAAGCTGCCACAAACCGCAGACGATAGCATAAGCCCCGTAACGTTCAATGGTTTGCAATAGATGAATATTGAGTTCTTTTACAAATTTTTTGTCTGATGGATTAGCTTGTTCATTCAAAATTAATTGAGCAATGAGAATAGCAGTTTCCAATTTGACATCTTGCTCAAATAGCTCGGCAGTCAGTCTTAATTTACCGGGCATTTCGCGGAGCATTTGTAAGGTTTCTTTATAAGTATTTCCGCTTGTATATTGTTTAAAATCAATAATTTGTGTGTTATTTTTTTGAGAAAAATTATTAATTTTTAAATATTTTTGGCGAATAAAATTCAAGGTTTTAGCAAGTTTCAGATGCGTAGAATTTTGAGGGTTTGGATGATTTTCAATGCCAATTTTTTTATTTAAATCATTCGCATAGAGCCATTTCACGAATAAAGTTCGCACATGAAATGTGCTGGCTTCAAGTCCTTCGATACACGCTGAAAAAGACTTGTTAGATATTCGGTACATCAAAGTATCGACCAAAATATCCACTTCTTTTTTCAGCGTATCATCCACCGCTTTTTCATGGTGGATAGTTGAAATGTGACTGATTAATAAATTGTAAATCATCTTGTTTTTTATTTGACGTAACACAGACATTCTTGTCTGTGATTTGGGTAGTACAGACAAGAGCGTATTACAAAACACAAATTACAATTAAAACGTTTCAATAGCAAAAAAATACCTGAAAATCCAACTGAAAACTCTGAATCCAATGGAGCATATTCCATTGAAAAACCACGATTCATCATTAATCGTTTATCATTAATCATTATGTTGAAGCACCTCGTCCGCCCCAATATTTTAAAATTAAAACCCTACTCCTCTGCCCGCAGCGAATTTAAAGGCGAAGGCAATTTCACGCTATTGGATGCCAACGAAAATCCATACAATAACGGACTCAATCGCTATCCTGACCCACTCCAATTGAAACTAAAAAAACGATTGAGTGAGATAAAAAACATTCCCGCCAAACAGATATTTCTAAGCAACGGCAGCGATGAAGCGATTGGTCTGATAACAACCGTTTTTTGTGAGCCGGGGCAGGATAACATTATCATTTTACCGCCGACTTTCGGGATGTATCGTGTAGCGGCAGATGTAGCGAATGTGGAAGTACGCGAGGTGAGCTTGACGCCCGATTTTCAGCCGAATGTAGATGCTATTCTCGCGGCTGCGGACGACCACTCAAAGGTACTTTTCATCTGTACGCCCAATAATCCGATAGGAAATTCGATACAAGCAAAACATATCCGCGAATTGCTCGGAAAATTCAAGGGAATCGTAGTCGTAGATGAAGCGTATATTGATTTTTCGGAACAGGAAAGTTGTACAAATTGGTTGGGTGAATTTCCGAATTTAATCATTACACAAACCTTCTCTAAAGGCTGGGGCATGGCAGGGGTACGATTGGGAATGACCTTCGCAAGCGAGGAAATTGTGGGCTATTTGAATAAGGTAAAAATGCCTTATAATGTCAATGAATTGACACAGTGGATAGCGATGCAAGCCCTTGAAAATCAAAGCGAAGTACAAACACGAATACAAACCATTCTCCAAGAAAGAAAAAAACTCGAAGCGGCTTTATCGCGTTTTTCATTTGTCAAAAAAATATTCCTATCGGATGCGAATTTTCTATTGGTACAAGTCGAAAATCCCCGCGAATTATATGATTTTTTAATCGAAAAAAATATTATCGTGCGTAATCGTGCGAATGTGCCAATGTGTGAGGGGAGTTTGCGATTTAGTGTGGGTACGGAAAGGGAGAATGAGTGGTTGGTGAGATGTTTGGAAGCGTTTTCCTCGCCGTCCACCCCCCAGCCCCCTCCGAAGGGGGAGACAGCTTTATTCTCACATTCGGGCAATGAACTCTCCCCCTTTGGAGGGGGCAAGGGGGTGGACAACCCCATCCTAAAATTCCTCTCCCAAGCCACCCCACGCACCGCTACTGTACAACGCACCACAAAAGAAACCGACATCAATATCCGCCTGAATCTCGACGGTACAGGCAAGGGCGACAACCACACCGGTATCGGCTTTTTCGACCATATGCTCGACCAACTCGCGCGACACTCCGGCGCAGACCTGCGTGTACATGTACAAGGCGACCTGCACATCGACGAACATCATACCATAGAAGATACGGCACTGGCACTCGGCGAGGCTTACGCGCAGGCATTGGGCGATAAGCGGGGGATTGAACGCTATGGTTTTTGCTTGCCGATGGATGATTGTTTGGTGCAAGTGGCACTGGATTTTGGTGGACGTCCGTGGCTGGTCTGGGAAGCGGAATTTCGACGTGAAATGATAGGGCAAATGCCAACGGAGATGTTTATTCACTTCTTCAAATCCTTTTCTGATGCCGCCAAATGTAATCTCAACATTAAAGCGGAAGGCAGCAACGAACATCACAAAATTGAAGGGATTTTTAAGGCATTCGCTAAGGCGATTAAGATGGCGGTAAGGCGGGATTTTATGAATCAACAACTGCCGACAACTAAAGGAATTATATGATTTTTGAATTTCGATTTTTGATTGCGTAAATTACAATCTAAAATCAAAAATCACTCAATCAAAAATTCATTTGGCATTGCATTTGCAAAGGCAGGTACATATACGCTAAAAAATCATTTTATTTTTAACGTTAGACTTCAGCTTAATTACACATGAAAAAGACCATATTATCTATATTAGCAGTCGCGGCGATACTATTTGCCATCAGCTGCAATAGCAGCCCAAAATTGATGACCGAATCGGAAATGGATAAAAGAATCGAACAATTGACCGCTATGGAAATTGATTCATTGGATGCCGTTTTGGATGCGGATTGTGAACGCAAAATGCCAAGAATGGTAGCAGCTAAACGCGATTCTATCATTGCTGCATCATCACAAGAAAACTAAAACGATTTGGTGATTTCCGATTTTTGATTTTTGATTAATTTTACTGCGTAAAATATTGATACAATCAAAAATCACGAAATCTAAAATAATTCATTCAAAATTAATTATATTATGAAAAATACATTATTAATTATAACAGTACTCGGAATGATGGCAACTTTGGGATTGATGTCTTTTGAGAAAGATTCGGCTCAAAGTCAGAAACAATACATCGAAGATATGGTGGCAGAAAATGTCGATATCTTCCGCGCTGAAAAAGAAGCAGAATGTCAGGAATTGGCATTGCAGCAAGCCATTATAGAGGCTGATGAAGTAATGCTGACCGCTAAAACGGCTGCTCCAAAACCAAGAAAACCACAAGCAAGCAAACCTGCTTCACCCCGACCAAAACCGACGCCAAAACCTACAACTACTACGACTTACACAACTCCAACGGATACTTACACGCCTCCTTCAACAACGACCTACACGCCCCCCGCAACGACAACTTACACCCCGCCGACAACTACGACCACTGTACCAACTACAACCACAACAGTCACTACGCCTACAGTAACGCAGCCAGCCAGACCCTCATTGGGTAAAGGTGACTCAGCACCGGATAAAACTACCACAACAACAACAACATCAGGTACGACAACGACCACTGCGCCTAAAAAACCGCGTCTTGGAAAAGGAAAGAAAAGAGACAATAATTAAAAAAGTCCAAAAAACAAATTCCAAGCTCCAATTTACGCGAGATGTAATTTTGGAATTTGGTGCTTGTGGTTTGGATTTTTTAGACAAAAAAAGCCCTCTCGATATTAGATATCAAGAGGGCTTAGTCTTTGATGGTGGAGGGATAACGCAAGTTTATTAAGTACTTGCGGTGATGAGTTCGTCTAGTATTTCTGCTCGGCTTAAATTGTCAAATTTATCGTCTGCAATTAATTTTTGGATGACGGTAATATCAACAACTTTTGAAAAATCCGAAATTAACTTCAATTTATCCACAGACATTGCTGTAGCTTTAATACTTGAAAGTAATTTCTCATTCTTTTCGGAAGCCCGATTGCGCTCCTTAGAGGGCAAATCTTCTGTGGGACGGTACTCAAGAGCAATACTGCTCATACTGATTTCGCGTTTTTTAATACCTTGCAAAATCATAGTTTGAATATTGGACAGCTGGTAAACTGTCACAGTGTTGGTTGACATAGGCTTGGTTTAGGTTAGTGGGAAAAACTATGTTACATTGTACATTTCAGCACTAAAAATAAAATTACATTTCGTGAAATGCAAACCCATAAAAGCCTTTTTTGTGACAGCATTTTTATGTTTTAAAAACATAATTTATTAAAAATCAGTATTTTAAATTTATTTTATGTGACAAAAATGAAGTTTAACGTTTTACTAACATATCTCTTTGATTCTCAATAATAAGCTAAACAAAATGGTTATCCGTCTAAGTTTGCTTGCGGAATACTAATCGGCAGACGAAGGTTTTTGTGAAATGCGTTGATTTATCTCATAAAATATTCGCACTGAATAAAGGGATTCGTCTGACGAGTATTCGCTTTGGGCAAAGTTAAATGGGTAGCCAACAAAATCACTTTTTGAGCAACATAGCCGGACGTTGAGAAATTTCATGGTAGCAAATCACTTCCTCACAAAAGTAATGACAAACCATACTCTGCCGTGTACTTCCGGCTTGTTTGATAGGGCTGCCACCATGAATCAGGTTGGCGTGCCAAAGCAATATATCGCCTTTTTTTGCGTAGAAATGTTCTTTTTTTAGTTGATGCTTTTCAATAATTTCTGCGATTTTATCTTCGTACTTTTTGTTAGCGTTTTTTCCCAATTGCCATTTGTTGTGTCCACTTTCAAAATCATCGCTCATCACATAAGGCAATTTGTGACTCCCCGGATAATAAAACAACAAGCCATTTCCTTCGTGACAATCCTCCAATGCTGCCCAAGACGCCAACATGTAGCCTTTCGGTTCGCTCGTCATGTGTATAGAGTCCGAATGGGCGCGTTGTTCGCTGCCTCGTATGAAGTTTATCGTTTGGAAGGGATGTATTTTTTTTCCCATGATAAAATTCATTATTTTTAATAATTTTTCATAGCGAAAATATCGGTCAATCACCTCTGAAATTTGGTGAGCATCCATGATTTTTCGTCCGGTATAATTAAACGCGGTTTTTTGTTCTTCGAGCAAACGTTGGACTTCAGTGTTGATTTCGTCAACTTCATTTTCCGAATAAAATCCTTCTAAAATCAAATAGCCCTTATCTATCCACTGAATGAGTTGTTGCTGCGTATTTGTGTCAAATTGTTGAAAATCAGAATGTTCTACAAGCCTTTCTTTTGCATCGGGTCTATCCAACCACGGAGTATCATCATGCTTCACCTTAAAATCCCGACTTGCAATACTGCCAAAAATACTCTTTTCCAAGCCGTATTTTTTGTACAATTGCTCATTATGGCGCAATTTGCGCGCATTAAGCAAGTTATTGATATAATAAACAATGCGAAGGCTTCGCAATTGTCCTGTATATTTGCTGAAAATTCTATTTAATGCAGGCATATGAGTTACGAGTTGCGGGTTGCGAGTTATCGAGTTTCACAAAATTAATCAAAAATCTCCCAATCAAAAATCAAAAATCGTTCACTCATTCATTAAACATACTATGTTAGGTACCTTATGGGAAGGGATTTTATTGGGTTTAGCTTTAAGTGTGGCGGCGGGTCCTATATTTTTCATGCTCGTTCAGTTGGGAATTGAGCGTGGTGTCGCAGCCGGAATGACCCTCTCTTTGGGAGTATTATTGAGTGATGTAGCTTATGTCACACTTGTTTATTTTGGGGTAGAATGGCTGTCCGAATTGCCTGACTTTAAATGGTATATGGGACTTATCGGAGGCATTATCCTGATTGCCTTCGGCTTGGCAACCGCATTGAGCAAATATAAACCTCCCAAAGACGCCAATATCACGGCACGTACTTACGGCGGTTATTTTTTGAAAGGCGTGGCTGTCAATGTATTCAATCCCTTTGTATTCTTTTTGTGGATAGCCGTTACAGGAACTATGATAGAACGTGGTATGGATTTCCCGGAGCGCGCCGGCTATTTTCTCGCCATTCTTTTGACCGTAGCCATTACCGATTTTATTAAATTATTACTGGCTTGGAAAATTCGCGATTTCATGCAGCCCAAACACTTTCAATGGCTTAGGTATATAGCAGGAACGGGCTTGATGATATTCGGAATCATATTGATATATCGGGTTTGGGGGTGATTTAGTTGATTGGGGTTATTGGGTTTATTGGGTTGATTGAGTTTATTGGGTTGATTGGGTTTATTGAGTTTATTGGGTTGATTGAGTTTATTGAGTTTATTGGGTTGATTGGGTTGATTGAGTTGATTGGGTTGATTAGGTGGGAGTGTTCACCCAACTGTGTCTTATTCGATTAAATGGTAGTGTATTGATAGTAATGCTTTTTTGAAAAAAAATTTAAATTAATTATTTTTTTATTTATAAAATATTTATTATCATTTATTTTATAAATAATTTAATGATTTACTTGACAAAAAAATTAGCAAATAGCATTACATGTATAACACTACCGATTAAATTAAGGACGCTATATTTACAAAAGACTGATAATCAAATCTCTGCGAACTCCGCGTTCTCTGCGTGACACAAAATATTGAATAGTCTCGATTAGGTTGATTAAGTAGAGTGGTAGGCTACCCAATCAACTAATAAACTCAATCAACTCAATCAACTCAATAACCCCAATCAACTAAATCAACTCAATAAACCCAATCAACTAAAATAAACTAATCACTCCCCCTCGTGTTATACTACTTTCAAAAGGTTTTGAAAATACAAAAAATAGTCTTACTTTCGGTGAAAATCCCAATTCTATTATTTCACAACGATTCAGGAGTGAACGAATTAACGAATCACGACAAATAAAATGCAACTACAAGAAGCACAGGAAAAGTTTATACAATCTTGGGGAACGCTCGGTTCGCACTGGGGGATTAATCGTACTATGGCACAGGTACACGCCTTATTGCTCATCTCTGCCGAACCACTTTCTGCTCAAGAGATTATGGATGCTTTGAAAATATCAAGCGGCAATGCCAATATGAATATTCGCGCCTTGATAGACTGGGGTTTGGTATTCAAAGAATTGAAACCCGGCGAGCGCAAAGAGTTTTTTGTGGCAGAAAAAGATATGTGGGAAGTCATTCGGAAAATCATTATCCAACGCAAAAAGAAAGAACTCGAACCTGTCATTAAGGTATTGAATGAGATAAGTACAGTGGAAGAAAATAGTCCGGAAGCCGAAGAATTTGTACGTGTCGTACAGGATATTCGACTATTCGCTCAAAAGGCAGATTCTACATTGGAAGGTTTGGTCAAATCCGACCAAAAATGGTTTGTAGGGACATTTTTAAATATGATAAAATAATTTCATTGTTTCATTGTTTACAATGAAACCATAGAACCATGTAGCAATGAAACCATAAAGCCATGAAACATCATTTATTAAACTGATTCATCGTAAATTGCAAGCCTATTGTGCCGAATGAAGTACACATTTTGGCGGCATGATTGAGGAGTTCGGGCAATTTTTCATTCTCCTCTTCTGTCCACTCTCCTAATACATAATCTACTTGCTTTCCTTTTCCAAAATCATTGCCGATACCAAAACGCAGGCGAGCGTATTTGTTGTTGCCAAGTATTTGATTGATATTTTTCAAGCCATTGTGACCGCCGTCGCTACCTTTTCCTCTCATTCGCAATACGCCATAATCCAAATTCAAATCATCAACGACCACGAGTAAATTTTCGGGTTTGATATTGTGTTTATTGAGCCAATATTGGACTGCTCTGCCACTAAGATTCATATAGGTCGAAGGCTTTAGCAAACAAAAAGTACGTCCTTTGTGCTTAAATTCGGTCGTAAAACCCAAACGACCATCTTTGAACGTGGCATCATATTCCCGTGCCAACTTGTCCACGACAAGAAAGCCTACATTATGGCGCGTATCTTCGTATTCTGCACCAATATTTCCCAATCCGACGATTAAATATTTCATAGGGTCCGGCTCTGCCGGTTGTCTTGAAAATAATTGAAAAAATCTTTTTAGCATAATAAGTAAGTAGTAAGCGTTGAATAATCGACACTTTTTGAGCAGGGTATTTTTTTGTCAGACGAAGCTCATTTTGACGATTATAGCCAAGCTACATGAGGAAAAATAGCTGAAGTATGGCGAAAAAAGACACGTTCAAAAATGTCGATTA
>CALHBW010000520.1 GCA_937930625.1 uncultured Saprospiraceae bacterium
TGCCGAACTCAAGTTGCCGGGCGTACTCGTCTGACGAAGGTTTTTGTGAAATGTCGTGATTTGTCTCATAAAATATTCGCACTGAATAAAAGGATTCGTCTGACGAGTATTCGCTTTAGGCAAACTTAAACGGGTAGCCAACTCGAAAAAATTTAACAGAAATGACAGTTTTACATTTTACATTTCAAAAAAGTGTTCTACTTTTACCACAAATTTAAACATGCTCTAACTCAACCCCTCATACCACCTATCTTCTAAATCTTCTTGTCCAAGCGTCACGATAGCTCCGATTTTTGGTGTGCAGATGGTTTGATTTAATCGTTCGGCTTCTTTCACAAATCGCTCTACAGGGTCTTTCCACGTATGCAAGGCTAAAGCAAAGCCGCCCCAGTGGTAGGGTATTGCAATTTTCGCTCCTGCATCTATGGCTGCTTGTACACTTTCTTCGGGATTCATGTGGGTTTGATACCAATTTTCGTTGTACTGTCCGCACTCTGCAAACATCCAATCAAAAGCCCCGAATCGCTCCCCTACTTCTTTGAAATGCGTGTCATATCCGCCATCGCCACTCCAATAAATTTGATGCTGCGGTGTCTGAAAAACCCAACCGCCCCACAGACATTTAAAACGGTCGGTCAAGCCCCGTCCGGAGAAGTGGCGTGAAGGCGTAAAAGTCATCGTAATCCCCTCAAAATCAAATGAATCCCACCAATCAAACTCTTTGATTTGCGTTACAGGAATCCCCCAACGTTCCAAGTGCCGTCCTACACCCAATGCTGTAAAATATCTATCCACTTTACCTTTCAATTTTTTCATACTCGCATAGTCCAAATGGTCGTAATGGTCATGTGTAAAAAGGATGGCATCAATCGGCGGCAAGGCATCAATCAAGTCTAATGTATCTTCGCTAAATCGCTTAGTACGTACCGGACCTACAGGCGAAGTGTCCGGTCCAAACATCGGGTCAATCAGCAGGTTTTTCCCGCCAATTTTCAGCAAAGCCACTGAATGTCCGAACCATGTAAAGCGCGGTTTATCTGTTACCGAATCAAAATCTGCTCCCGTAAATGGTTCTATAATAATAGGTTGTTGTGGTTCACGGAGGCTTCTTTCGGTGAGTTGTTGGCGAAGAAATGAAGGGAAATCTTGGGGACTCATGTGCATCATCTTCGTAAAAGAGCGATTGCGAAAACGTCCCTTTTTCCAATTTGGTGATTGTTCATAGCGTTTGAGATGTTCTTGGGTGATTTTCCCGCCAAATTGGGAGTGAAAAAGCGGTGTAGGCATTGTGAAGTTTAAGTTTAAGTTTAAGAATAAGTTTAAGGCTTGTATTTAAGGCTGAAAGTCAGTGTACTTGCCTTGCATTTTGGAAATGCAAGGCAAGTCGGAGCATTACATTTGTAGCACTATCAAAAAACCAACTCTTCGATACTATCCTTCATGCGTTGTGCGAGCATATTCATAATGCGTTTATTGAAAGCATTCGCATTTTGGGTGTAGGTTCGATATTCTCCAACGGTCATTTGCCCGAGAATAATACCCTTCAGTTCGTTTTTGAATTTGGTGTCTTTGTTAAAAGTTTTATCAATGAAAATAACACGTTGATGCCCGGAAAGTTCCGAAAATTTGGTTTTCGTTCGTGCGATGTATTGTTTGAATATTTCGATGAGTAGCGAATGTTGCAATTTGATAATCGGACGCAAGGTAAGGTTTTGAAATCGTTCTTCGGGGCTTGTTTGTTCATCAACTTTAGCTTTAGGTATCGTCGGACGGATATTTAGGAGGTATTTACTTCGTTGGTCTTCGACATTCATATTTTCAATTTGTAGTGTATTGAGGCATTTTTTTTACAAAAAATTTATTTTTTAAAGATATTTGATTAACAAGATATTAAGATGAATAACTTTTAATTATACATAAAAACAAATTTTTCAAAATCAATTGATTATCAATAACTTAGTATAAAATTAATTTCAATTCACTCATATTAAAAAATATATTAAAAAATAAAATTATTTAAAAAAAAGATGAAAATATATTTGACAAATTAGTTAAAATTACCTATCATTGTGATAAATCAATACAGTTACGAATTGCTCTTCGATATCCATAAATGTTGTTTTAATCAAGTCCGCTCTTTTTGAGCGGACTTTTTTTTGTAGAAATTATTCAGTTAGAATAGATAGAGGCATAGGCTTGGGAGGGGCTTTTGTGCGAAGTTGGAGAGAAATACCTACACTTGCCGGATGCTGAGTAGTAGGCGGTAACAATGCAGGACTGACTCCCATACTCAAATCATCATTGACATCAAAACTCCACAAGTGAGCATCCACAAACGCATCCACTGCCACCAATATATAGACCGCCGCAAAACCAATAATCGCCAATTCCTGTTGTTTTTTACTGCTAAGGCGGCGAGCATCCACATTAGCATCCGTAAAAACAGTAAATAAAGTATCTACTGTTGTCGGGTCTTCGTCAATACGTGCGATATACGCATTTCGGTAAATTCTATGTATTCTTGTTGTACGATTTATTCTATATCCCATCCAACCTAATCCGCCATATACGATGGGTAGTTTCCAATATTTTTTATTATAAATTTGTCCTGCTCCGGGTAATACAAGTGAGTAAGCAGTCGCAGAGAGTGGAGAATGTTTTTCGGGTTTCATAATTCGTTTTAAAAGAGGTACTTCCGGCTTGGGTTTCTTCCTTTTGAATGAGAATTTTTTATCTGATTTTTTGACCTCTAATTTCGCCGAATCTATTGGTGCGATGGTATCTGTCTGAATAAATGTCGTATCAATTTGAGCATTCACACAAATTGATATCATAACGAAAGATAGAAGGCATATATATTTTTTCATAAGTATAAGTGGTTTTGCAAATTCCAACAAAAACAAACTTACACTTAATTTCACTTTTATGTTGTTAAAAAAATAATAATTCACAAAACATTTGGGCATGTTCAAATTTCGCAGGAAAGTAGTTTACACTTTTTTGACTTCATTTGAAATGAAAAAAATATTTAATAGCTCCGTTTACTAAACTTCAAAAAAGTTTAGTAAACGTACATAACGTGCTGATATTTAGAGTTTTAACAATGTTGGCGATATGCTTACATTTACTAAACTCGAAAAGTTTGGTAAATGGGGTACATCATTTTTGCCGGTAATAAAGTGTCAACCACTTTTCTAAACATGCCAATATTTGCTTCGTATTTCTTAAAAGTGTGGAGCAGTCGGCAGACGAAGGTTTTTATTAAAATTAGTGGCTTGACAACTTAAATAGTGTGTTACTTACAACCGGATTCGTCTGACGACAGGGGGGCAAAACATTTAATCATCTATTAGATAGGATTAAAATACAGTGCAGTCGGCAGACGAAGGTTTTTATTAAAACTGGTGGCTTGACAACTTAAATGGTGTGTTACTTACAACCGGATTCGTCTGACGACAGGGGGGCAAAACATTTAATCATTTACTCATTTACTCATTCCCATTTCTCACTCCTCAATGAGTTCTAAAATTCTATTCAAATCTTCATTCGACACAAAAGGAATAACAATCTGTCCTTTGCCCTTGCCACTAACTTTTAAGGTAACTTTAGTGCCAAGATGTGACCGTAGATTTTTCTGAACATCTTTATATTCATCGCCGAGTTTGGCCGGTTTGGCAGCTTTCTTTTCGGTGGGTTTACCGTTGTACTTTCTGGCGAGTTCTTCTGTTTGTCTGACGGAGAGTTTGTCTTGTATAACTTCCTTATACGCAGTGATTTGTGCGGCAGTATCTTCTATCCCTAAAAGCGCACGGGCATGTCCCATTGCGATGTCTTTCTTTTTGAGTCCGTCTTGTATTTTCGGTGGTAATTTTAGCAGGCGCATGTAGTTGGTTACTGTTGCGCGTTTTTTGCCGACTCTATCGCCGAGTTCTTCGTGGATGATACCACACTCGTCTATCAGACGTTGGTAAGTAAAGGCAATTTCCATTGCGTTGAGGTCTTCGCGTTGGATATTTTCGATGAGTGCCATTTCGTGCATGGCTTGGTCGTCGGCGGTGCGTATGTAGGCTGGAATTTCTTTGAGTTTCGCAATCTTCGATGCTCGCAAACGACGTTCTCCCGAAATCAATTGATAGCTTTTCGCATTCAAACGGCGCACCGTAATCGGCTGTATCAAACCATGCAATTTGATGGAAATTGCCAATTCTTCCAAAGCCTCTTCATCAAACTCATTTCGCGGTTGAAAAGGGTTGACCTCAATGTAACTCAAAGGCAACATCGCGACAGTGTTGTCACGCGAAGGTCGCGCAACTTTTTTGGGTTTCTTATCTTCTACAGGCTCGGTGTCGATATTATTAAAGTATCTGTTTACACCAAGTCCTTTTCGACTTTTTGCCATAATAATGCTACAATGCGATAATGCTGAAATGCTACAATTAGATAATGACATGAAAACATTGTAGCATTATCGCATTGTAGCATTGTAGCATTATCAAGCGGCTGCG
>CALHBW010000521.1 GCA_937930625.1 uncultured Saprospiraceae bacterium
TGTTAATTAAATTTCTTTGTGTTTTTTGACATTTATTTTGAAATGAATCGACTCAAAAATGACGCGAATACTCCCTGTATTTAAGGAGTTTTTGGGGAAGAGTCATTTTAAAAGAAATACTCAAAAACGCTAAGAAATTTATTTAACAGTGTACTTAGAGAACACGAAAAAGATATTGATACAGAAATAATGTTATTTTTCGATATAGTCACGTCCTAAAATTAGCACTATTTTTGAAAACAAGAAAGTACACGTTCAGATTTAAACTTGAACTTAAACTTAGTCTTAAACTTCTTTCGTAGTATGAAACAATTATTTGCTATTCTGATAATGTCAATGTTGACAATCGGTGCTTTTGCACAAGGCACTGATAAACGCCCTGAAATGAAACAAGAACTTGAAAAACTTAGTAAAGAAATGGACGGTATGTTCGACGAAATGAAACGAGCATTGGGCGAGGCACGTTTCTTTTTGGACAATGAACTCGACATGGAAAAACTCGATGAGGAAGGCACTATGCGTATCATGGGCGACACGATAGATGTAGGGATGTTTTATGATTTTATGGCAAAAAGTTTTGAGCAATTTCCGGAGCAAATGCGCCCCGACCCCAAAATGCTCGAAGACATGAAAGAATCTGCCAGGGAACTGCCGGACATGCTCTTGGAAAGTAAAAATTTCTTTAATAATGAAGAAATTACCCAATTGTTCGAGCAGTTTTTCGGCGATTGGAATATCGAACCCATTGAGCCCAAGCGCGATGAAAACGGCAAGATTATTCCTCGCGAAAAGAAAGAATATAAAACGCCAAAACGCAATAAGAAAAAGAAAAGACGTAAGACGACGAAAATATGAGAGACGAGAGAAAAGAGACGTGAGACGAGAGAATTATCTCATGTCTCTTTTCTCACGTCTCACGTCTATTGTATTTTAAAGGTGGTTCGTCTGTTTGCCTGATGCTCTTCTTCGCTACAATCATCGCACTCGCAAGCTACCGCCGGACGTTCCTCACCATAGCCTTGTGCATTGAGGCGTGAGGCATCTATTCCATTCTGAATCAAATAATTAACGGCAGACTGAGCGCGTTTCGCGCTTAGCGTTCCATTATAATCATCATCGCCCCGGCAATCGGTGTGGGAGGCGAGTTGTATGCGAATCGTAGGGTTTTCGTTGAGTACTTTTACGAGTAAATTGAGCGAAGGCTCGGCATCGGGTCTGATGTCCCATTTATCGTAATCGTAATAAATGTTTTCGAGGGTAATTTCTTGGTTTTTGAAAATTTTATCCAACACAACCACTACTTCAAATTCCTTTTCAGGGGCGTTTTGGTCGCGTTCTCCTTTCGTTGATAATCGCTCCGAATTATTGAGATAACCTTCCTTTGAAGCCAAGAAAAAATAGTCCGTTTCTTCTTCCAGTTTCAATTTAAATTCACCTAAATTATCCGTTGTTATCGTTTTATTTTCATACAAAAAAGAAATACTCACTCGCGCATTATCCGCAGGTAATGAGTCGATTACAGGTGAATTGGGGTCGTCATTCGCATACTGTTTGACGAGTACTTTTCCTTTTAAATTGAAATTATACACCACTTCGGGCGGTGGAATTACGGTATCTATCGGTGGTGGAATAATCGTATCAATCGGCGGTGGGGGAGGAGGTGGGATGTATTTTTTCGTAAAATAATAAATATCGTCTTTCCCTTCGCCTCCCTTGCGCGTAGAGGTGAGGTAGCCTTCGATTTGGCGTTCCTCGCCATCAGTATTTTCTCTTAAAATGAATCCAAAATCATCTTCGCCCGAATTGACGGGCGCACGTAGATTTTCGGTATCGCGCCAAGTGCCACGCACCTTCACCGCCTTAAAAATATCCAATCCACCCATCCCCGCGTGACCGTCCGATGCAAAATATAAGGTGTCATTATACCGGAAAGGAAATTTCTCATCCTTGCGTGTGTTGACTTCTTTGCCGAGGTTATTGGCGCGCGACCAACCTTCATCTGTCCGCACGACTTTGAAAATATCCGCACCGCCAAAACCATTGACATCCGATGAAAAATAGAGCGTTTTGTCATCATCCGCAAGGTAGGGATGTGCGAAATTGCCCGTTTCCTCTACAAAGCTGCACAACTTGGGTTTTGCCCATTTTCCTTCTTTATTTTTTTTCGAGAAATAAATTTTGCAGTAGTCCGTGCCTTCTTTTTCATCACTGCCGCATCGGGTAAAATAGACGGTCGTTCCGGTACTATTGAAAGTCGGTGTACCTTCGTTGTATTCGCTATTGAGTTCTGAGAATGGGCTGACATTACCTTTTTCATTCACTGTGAATATATCCGAAAAATCCTTGCCCGTCCATTTATAAATGTCTTCTCCTTTGGCGGTGTTTCTATCTGATGTGAAAATTATTTTTCCTTCATAAAACATTGGTGCATAGTCAGATACGGGCGTGTTGAAGGTTTGTTTTTCGACTTGAAATTCATTCTCAGAGGCATCGGCGAGCCATTGGGCGGCTTGTTTGCAGGCTTTGATTTCGTAGCGCATTTGTACGGTTTCTCCGGCTTCTCTGCCGTAGGTTTTGAAAGCGGTGGCGGCTTCTTCGTAACGTTCGAGTTGCTTGAGTGTACGAGCGTATTTGTACATGGCGGGTGCGCCGTAGCCCAAATCCCAAGCCTTTTTGAACCACTCGACTGCCTTTTCGCTTTCATTGATTTGCAAGTACGACCTGCCAATGGAAAAGGCGGTTTTGGCTTTATCTTCGCCACTTTTTTTGTCAAATTCTTTTCCAAATAAACGGGCAGCTTCGGCGTATTGCTTGCGCTCGAAGGCGGTTTGCCCATCGCGGATTTTTTCGGGATATTTACAGGAAGAAATTAGCAGGAAAGATGCGAGTATGAGTAGTATGAATCGTTGCATAGTGAGTCAGATAGAACGCAGATTTGGCGGATTATACGGATTTACGCGGATTTTTTTCTGCTAATATAAACGATTTTTGTAGATGAGATGTTGTGGTGGGCTTTTTTGTGTGGATTATGATTCGGAAATTAAGGTATAAAATTCTCCGGGAGAAATGATGAGTGTTCCTTTGAATTGTTCGAGTATGAGTAGATCTTTGTCACCTGTGAATTTTAAATATATCTTCCTCACTTTCAATACCCATAGATTTAAAATGTGGTTCTAATTTTTGTCTGATTCTCTCCATTTTTTCTAAGTAAATAAAATCACTTAGCACCTTTTCAATGAGTTTGTCCGTTGCCATATCCATTTCTTTGGCTTTGACATCTAATTTTGCGATTAGTTCACCTTTAATCTGTACGGAAATTGCTGACATAACGTTATTTTTGATTCAATATACGATATTCCGTTAAGAATTTCAAATCCCGAAAATTCTGCTTACCTTAGCAGTGCATTTGAACACAAAAAAAATGAATCAAAATAGCCTCTCATGCAAAAGATAGAAATTACCACCACACAGAAAGTAGCCATTGAGTACGAACTTGCCTCGTGGGGCGAGCGTATGATGGCGTTTATCATTGACCAGATAGTGATTTTTGGAATTCTGGTGACATTCGGGTTGCTTTTGGAGTATATGATGTCGGCTAATTTTTTACCGGGTTTTGTCATTATTTATGTAGCAGCTTTCTTTGTAGCTTACTTATTGCTTTCCGGTAAAAAAATACATCAAATCGCTGCATCAGATGCTATCATTACGTTGGTTATATTGCTCATTTTGGGTTTGTTTGCTTCGTTTGTGGAGGGGATGAAAGATACGGATTTGGTGCTTTTTCTGTTCTTGTTACCGATTTATTTGTTTTATTCGTTGGCTTTGGAGTCCATCATGGATGGGCGCACGATTGGCAAATTGGCGATGGGCGTGAAAGTGGTCAAACTGACGGGTACAGAACCCATTTTGAATGATTATTTGATACGTTGGACTTTTAGAATGATTGATATTTGGGGTACGGCAGGGGCTTTGGCGTCTTTGCTGGTAGGCTCGTCGCCGAAGCGACAACGATTGGGAGATATGATTGCCAATACGACGGTGATTCGTCTGCGTTCGAGTATGAATCTGCGCTTTGAGGATATTAACCGTATTAAATCTTTGGAAAATTATGAGGTGAGTTATCCGGGCGTCCGCCAATTCTCCGAACAAGATATGCTACTCATCAAAACGACCCTCAACCGCTATAATCGCTATCCAAATCAAGCTCATAAAGAGGCTGTCGGCGAGGTACTTCACGCGGTTATGGAAAAACTTCAAATTCAACAAGCACCTAAGCAACCGCTTCGATTCCTGAAGACGGTGATTAATGATTATATTGTATTGACAAGGTAATGCTCATGATGGAATGAGTGAATATTTTCAATGCTACAATGCGATAATGATGTAATGCGACAATGTAATGAGTGAATGAGTGAATTTTGAATGAGTGAATGTTTTTAATGCTGTAATGCGATAATGTAATGAGTGAATGAGTGAATTTTGAATGAGTGAATGTTTTTAATGCTGTAATGCGATAATGTAATGAGTGAATGAGTGAATTTTGAATGAGTGAATGTTTTTAATGCTGTAATGCGATAATGATGTAATGCGACAATGTAATGAGCGAATGAGTGAATTTTGAATGAGTGAATGTTTTTAATGCTGTAATGCGATAATGATGTAAATGTGATAATGGAATGAATGAATTTTGAAGCAACATTCGATGTTAAAGTCTTAATTAGCGAGAGAGTAAAGTGGTAGATGAAGTATGTTTTTTAGAGTACGAATTTAGTGTTTTTTCGATTGGATAAATGGAGCGATATTGCCTGAAAGTGATGATAATGATGTTGTGGTGGTGTTTTTTACGAAAGGTTAGGCGCAAGCGTTTTTCCCATAAAAAAAATAAAAAAAAACTCGCGTTGGTACATGTCTGTTTTCTATTGTAGCATTATAGCATTACATCATTGTAGCATTAAAAACATTCACTCATTCAAAATTCACTCATTCACTCATTCAAAATTACTCATTTTCTTTGTCTTGTCTTGCGCTAAAATTTTCGTACCAAGTGTAGCCGAGTACGGCATGGAAGAAGATGACTTCAAAGACTTGCGGATATTCGGGTCCGAAGAAGTTGGAGCAGATGGCGAGTACGCCGAGTAGTCCTGATATGACGGTGAAGGCAATGCGTCGGGCATAATAATCCGTCCATGTACGCAAGGTACTGACTAAGGGAAATAACATACCCAAACTAACGATGCCGATAGAGAAAAGGATGTTTTCTTTGGTGATACAATAAGATAAAAGGCTCAACATGCCTCCTAAGAATATTGTTCCGAAAACTCTTGAAGTGAGACATTCACGCTTGGAGAGTACCATTCTCATGCGTTCATCTTTTTGCAAATAAACATTGAAAATGACATCAGGAAACCACATGAAAAGTAATACCGACAGATAAATCGGCGACAACTGCGGCATATGACTGGCAACAAGTACCAAGCCTGTGACAAGGATGATTTTGATGGCATCGACGCAAGTATTTACCCAGTAATTGGCGTGCATCATCCAACGATAGAGGCTGTATTTGGTCTTTAGAGATTCGACCAAACCACTACGGGCAAATTCGAGTTCGGGATTGAAGCCAAGCGCGAACTCGAAGTGGTCACGGGCTGCTTCAAATTGCTTTTGTTCGAGTGCTGCCCAACCTTTATTGGCATGTGTGACGGGATTTTCAGGGTCGCTGCGAAAGGCGAGCATAAAGGTGTGATTGGAGGCTTCGTATTCGCCAATGCGATTGAGGACACGAGCGCGAAGATTGAGGCTGTCAATATGTTCGGCGTCGATATTGAGGCTCATATCGCAGATTTTTAGTGCTTTTTCCCACTCCGATTGTTGGAAAAATATTGTCCCCAATACATATAAATAATCAGGATGTGCCGCAGAGTGATTGAGGCTCATACGGATGGTGCGGTCTGCCTTGTCGTAGCGTTCTTGTTCGAGATAGATGAGGCTGAGTACGTAGTAATGATTGGGGTTGGTTGGCTCCATACGAATAGCGGACTTGGCTTCGTGCAATGCCTCCGAAATGAGGTTTTGACGCAGCAGACAGGTACTCAGCATGGCGCGTGTAGCAGCATTTGAACGGTAAAGCCCCAGTGTTTGGCGCAATTCCTGTTCAGCCATTTTAAAACGCCCCTGTTGCATCAACAGACGTGCTTTTTTTAATGCTGCGTGATTCATGAATAATAAGTTTAAGTTTAAGTTTAAGACGAAGTTTAAGTTTATAAATTTAATTTTCAATTAAATTTATATTTCAATAAATTATTATTTTTTTGAAAAAAAATAATTTTTAAACTTAAACTTATTCTTAAACTTAATCTTCTTTACACGGGGTGCTTTTTCAAATACTCTAAAATTTCGTTGTACAAACCGCCTTCGTTGGCAAAAAGGGCATATTGTTTTGCCTTTTTGAGCCACTCTTTGGTGCTTGGACGGACTTTTCGGGCAGCGGTCATCAGGTCTTCCTGACAAAGCGGCGTATTGTTTCCTGTATTCATAACCAATGTAATCTTATCTTGTTTAGCTATGTCAACAAGTGAACGCAGGTCTGCTCCTGAAAAGCCTTTGGTTTTTCTGGCGAGTAATTGATAGCTGAGTTCCTCCTTATTATCGATGTCTCTGAGTAAGATTTCGAGGATGGCAGCGCGGGCATCTCTATCCGGTGGTGGTACAAAAACGATACGGTCGAAGCGTCCCGGACGGCGGAAGGCTTCATCCAAATGCCAGGGGGCATTGGTCGCGGCAAGTATCAGCAGGTCTTCATTTTCGGCATCATAGCCGTCCAATTCGGATAAGAACTGATTGATAATGTATCGCGAGCCACTTCGTTTCATGTCACTTCGGTCAGAACCAAGTGCGTCTGCCTCGTCGAAGAACAGTACACAGGGGGTACGTCTTCGGGCGATTTCGAATATTTCGTGTAGATTTTTCTCGCTTTTACCTATCCACATCTCAAGGATTTCGTGGATGCCTACGGGAATGAGGTTGCCGTTCATTTCACCGGCAGTAGCGCGCGCAATGTGCGTTTTGCCACAGCCCGGAGGACCGTAAAGCAAGATACCGCCACCGGCTTTTTTGCCGTAGGATTCGTAGATATTGCGATGTTTGTATGGCAGGATAATTTTTTGGCGGATTTCTTCTTTTACGTAGCCCATTCCGCCTACTTCATCGAATGTGATATTCGGAGAAATAAGTTCTTCGAGATAGGCTTCTATATCATCTTCTTTGTTGAGGAAAGTTGTTTCACCATTTTCTTTGTCAAATGATTTGACAGGTACGCCGTTGACGAGTTTTTCCAAATCAGCATCTTGTAAAAGCGGATTGGCTTCTACGGCAGCATGATAGGCGTATTGTGCCTCGTCAAAGTTTTCTTCGCTTGCGTGTAGGCGTGCTTTGAGCAAGTAAGTTTTGGGGGGCGGATTATTGGAAGCGATGAGTTCTTCTAACAAAACCCAAGCTTCACTGGTGCGGCTTGCTCCATAGAAGGCGTTACCAAGACCCAGTTTGGCAAATTGACAATCCGGCTGAATGGTCAGTTTTTCACGATAGTAAGAACTCGCTTCTTCGTAACGTTCCATATCCACCATAGTATCAGCGATAAGCTGCAATAAAGGTGGATTTTTGGGAGAGTGCCTGAGTGCTTTTAATAAGCCATCAAGTAAATCTTCGTGAGTGTACATTGATTGTGTAAGTGGATTCGTGAATAGCCTTTCAGGAACAATATTAGAGAAAAAAATCCACATTTGCACATTTTGTGACAAATAAATGTTTAACACATAACGAAAAATAATCAAATACTGTTGAGGGTGAAATTTGACATATTTTTGACTTGATAAAGGCACTAAAGCCCCATAATTAGCGGAATATTAATGATATACCTAATTTATTTTTTCTAAGTCGTTTAAGAGGTTTTCGGCTTGTCCACGGCGTTTGAGCGTGACATTTTTACTTAGGATAATTTTTTGCAATATATTTTTACTTGATTGTACATCGCCTTTGCGAAGGTAGCTATGCGCCAAGTACCAAGATGCAGTATCGTTCAAGATGGAATTTTTAGCTTGTATTTTTTCAAAAACTCCGATGGCATTGTCATAATTTTTTACCTGTAAATGACAATATCCTAAGCCCAAAGCTGCTTCATCTTTATCTGTCACTTCATAAATCTCATTCAATTCGGGTATTGCCTCTGTGTATTTTTTCTGCTCAATTTTTTGGTAAGCCGTGATGAGTCTTTTTGTCATAGGATCTGCTCCGTCGGTAGAACGCCAGACATCAATCGTGGGCGCATCACCAATAGTATTTTCAGAAAGCTGCATCGTATTGTTTTGAGCAGGGAATAAGATAGGTAGCGCGAATACTGCTAATAGAATCGCTGCTGCTGCTGCCATCGCAAAACGCACGATACGTCGGCGTAAAAATGGAGGAGGAGCAGGAGTGGGTTCTTCTACCAAAGGTGCTGGTTCTACTGTATGTGTATCGACAGCAGCTTGTGTGTGAATGTCGTGTAATGTCTGCACAAATGGAATTTCTTGTTTGTCCATCAGTGCAATGTCTATATCACGGTGCAATTCGACTTCTGCTTGGAGCGCAGGGTCGGCGTTTAGTTGTGCCTCAAATTTGGCGAGGGCTGTGCCCGCCAGTTCACCGTTCAGATAGTCTTCTATCTGTTCAAATCTTGTTTCGTTCATTGTGTAGTATAAATTTGGGAGATTTTTGATTTAGTGATTTTTGATTTTAGATTTTTGATTGAATTTTGCTTCGCAAAATTGGATGTTTTCGCGCGTCGAAAATCAATCAAAAATCAAAAATCACTCAATCAAAAATCATTTGAGTTCTGTAAATCTGATGTCTGCTCTTACGAGTGCTATCAATTTTTTCTTGCATTTGTAATGTTGTTGTTTTGTAGTCTGTTCATTGTTGTAATTGAGGATTTTAGCGATTTCCCGCATTTTCTTTTTGTTAAAAACCAGCTGCATCAATTGTCGGCATTTTTCACCGAGTTGTGCAAATTTTTCTTTGTAAAGTGCGTGTCTATCCATTTGATGTATCACGTCTTCAATGTTAGTGTCGTCTGTATATCCGTCTTCATCCTGAATTGTCACCTTCGGACGCCTTTTTCTTTTATCTAATTCTCGCATCCAGATATTCCGACACACCCCATAGAGAAAATAGTAAAAAGGAGAAGTCAGTACAAAATCGGCAGATTGTGCTCTTTTGTAGATAGTCACCAAGGCTTCTTGAAAAACATCTGATGCATCATCCGCATTTCCGCTATTGGATGTAACCATTCGCTTGATTTTGGGATAAAATTCATCATATAGTCGCTTAACGACAAATCGGTCATCATCTAATAAGCCTTTGATGTAAAAACTTTCCTCGTGTGGTACTTTGTCGCTCATATATTTATTAATACTTAATGTTTAATGTTTCGCGTAGCGAAAAAAAACACCTCTCATCATGTTATCGTTGGTAATTAACCGTTAACCGTTAATCATTATTTTCTACACATAAATGTAATAGATAATTTATTAAAAGTAAAATTTTTTGGAGCTATATGGGTGACTTTTTATTATTCCATTGGATAGAGTGGTGTAAGCAGTGGAGATTCCACATTGTTTTTTCAATTTTCATTCAGAATTCACTCATTCAACATTAAATATGTATAAATACTGTATTGCGTTCTTCTTCGTTTTTCAGCTCATCCATCCCATCTGCGGACAAGAACGCCTGACGATTGATGTGGATAGATTCACTATCGAAATGGACATCCCCACGGATTACAGCGTAGAAATAACCGAAGGATTTGATTCTAAAATCTATCAAATCACCCGCAACGATGACAAAGTAAGCCTCATTTACGAAGCCACTTTTGACGACCTGAATACCAATTTGAGCGAAACTACATTCAATGACCTCATGGATGAAAATATGCTCACAATCAAAGTCGTACACACGCCATTATACGCTATGTATGAAACGACAGACCGTGATTTTAGAAATATCATAGGTACTATTTATCTCAAAAATGATACGTCATATATCCGATTTTTTTCTTTTGAACTCCACGAGAACCACCTTAATGAATTTATCAAAATATTATCAAAAATTCTATTGGTTAATTAATTCGTCAACTTGGTTTGCTGCATGTACCCAACGTAGCAAAGCCACACACGCTAATTATCTTTACTAATTCACTCATTAACAAAATTATCAATCATGAAAAAAGTAATTTTTCTTGTTGCTGCCATTATGTGCAGTGCATTTATCCGAATCCAAGCCCAATCATCAGCTTGCGGTACTATTGCCGACGAAAAAACACTTCAACAGATTTTTGCACCTTCTTCTTCTTTTAATCTCAAGCTGAATCAGGTCAAAAAGTATAACATTTCAGGTGTCAGAAATATCAAAAAATTTACCGAACTTTCTACTTCTGACAATTTCAATAGCAATGCCGGAGTACGTCGTGTACCGATTACTGCACATATTTTGCGCCGCTCTAATAATACAGGCGGTATTAGCAAAAATGCTATTCAAAATGCTGTAAATCAAATGAATATACAGTATGCTCCACTTAATATAGAATTTTATGTTTGTACATATAATTATATTAAAAATGATTCTTATTACAATAATTCGTTTGATTCTTCGCGTCATCCTGATTATATCTCAAGAAATAACATAGACGATGCACACAGTATAGACAAGACGATTAATATTTACTTCGTTCCTAATTCGCGTGGTGTTTCATGGTCGTCATTTCCTTGGTCAGATAGAGAGCATATCGTGATGTGGAACAACCATGTAACAGGCGTAGGTACCACAAATGTAGGTGTACTCGGACACGAAGTCGGGCATTGGTTTGGCTTATTACATACCTTCGAAACAGCGCGCGGACGTGAGCTGGTCAATGGCTCAAACTGTACGACTGCCGGTGATGCTGTATGCGATACACCCGCCGACGGGCGTGGCTCGCACAATAGCTCGACTTGCACATATACGGACACTCGCCGCGATTCAAATGGTGACCGTTACCGTCCGGATGTGGATAATATGATGAGTTATTATTTTGATTGTTTGGATGATTTTACCAATGGGCAGGAGCAAATCGTACAAACTACATTGCTCAATGAACGCAATGATGTATTGGATGCAGATGCTTGTGAAAAAACACTGAAAGAAGACTGTGTGAGTTTTAATCCAAATACGATAAGCATTAAAAATAATCGTATAGTAGATGGCAGTCACTCTATGATGTCCTTCCCAAATTATGAAGAAGCCAAGAAAGCCTACAATATGATTAAGCATTATGGCTTGAATCAATATTGCTTTGTCGGACGACCTGACCCCTCATTTACTTATTTGCTCAAAAATGGAAAAAGCCCCGTCAATACAATGGAAGGTGAGGATTGTCTGGGCTTCATGCCAAGCAAATTATACCTCAAAAAAGAAGGTAGCCAATACCTGATGACTGATGGCAGGTCGCGTATGTTTATGTTCCCCAACAAAGCGGAAGCGGAGGCAACTCTGGCAGTGATTAAAAAGCATGGGTTTACGAAGACTTGCTATATCGGGCGTCCGCAGGCAAGTCTGCAATACATGAGAAAGGATTTCCAACTCAATTATTATATACCGAAGGTGATCGATGCACCAAAGGTCATTAAAACACCAATCAAATTGCCCGGACAGTAGGCGAATATAGCAGAATCAGACACCGCAGACCTGCAAAGCATTAATAGCTTTGTAGGTCTGGTTTTTATAAAGATACAATATATGTTTCAACATGCTAAGTACACCGTCCATTAAATTTGAGTGTGACACACTCATTAAATTTCTTGGTTCTTTGACAATTTGGGTGGTAATACTTTTTGAAATAGAACTCTGCCCCAAACCTATAAGGTTTTCAAAACCTTATAGGTTTATAATCAGCGAGTTATCTCTATTTTTTACACCAAAAATAAAAAGAAATAATTTTACCACCCAAATTGTCAAAGAACCAATTTCTTTACATTTTTTGACGTTTATTTTGGAATGAATCGACCCAAAAATGACGCGAATACTCACTGTATTTAAGGATGTACTAAGTTGAATTTTTTGAAGAAGGACGCAAAGATTTCCGATATTCACAGTACTATCTTTACTCTTGGGCGGCATTTGTACATGTGTTAATTCCGCTAGATGCAGCCTTTTGGAAGATTCTTTCGACTATCTTTACAGACGTACCAGACGAGAGAATTTTTCAAAGAACTATGAATTTTCGCATCCTCTTTACCATATTTTTTATACTATCGGCATACATGGTGTCTGCACAGTCACCCACTATACAACGTGGTTCCTACCTCGGCGTAACGGGAGGAGTAGGAACTGTTTGGATAATGGGACAGCATAATTATGGCATCCCCAACTTGTCGGGCATTGCACATACGGCATACACTGGAGGTGTTGTGGGAGGGGTGACTTTGAAGCGGGGGCATGGGATTCACGGAGAGGTTGTTTTCTCCATACAAAAGCACGATTATCGTGATATTAGAAATATATTAGGACAAGGAAGAGATATTGTGGTTGGTAAACAATTAGATTTTACATATTTTCGTATTCCGTTGACATACAAGAGGATTATAGGTGTTGAAAATGGCGATATGGATATTGGTGATTCCAAATTTTTTTGGGGAACAGGTATAGAAATCGGGGCTTTGTATGATGTTAGGCTTAACTATACAATGAATGGCGAATCTGACGACAGGTTTGTATTTAACAGGAATTTTAATCCCCATGTTGAATTTCCTCCCGCGAGCGATATTGTTTTATTTAATGCAATGGATGTAGCACTTACCGGGAGTTTTGGTTGGGAGCGTTTTCTGACTCAACATGTTGTTTTTCAAGCAGAAATGAAAGGTACAGTAAGTGTTTTGGATATTAATGATCTGGATTGGCGCATCAAAAACGAAGCTGGAAAATACACATCATCTCGGCATACGATGTTGCACTTAAAATGTTCGCTAATTTACTATGTGAATAAAGTGAAAAGGTTGGACGTGTATTGAGCTAGCAGGTTTTCTATTTCGCTACGCGAAATTAAGATAAAACGCTTTATTCGGTTTGGAATTTGGAATTTGTTTTTTGGAACTTCTTTTAATTAAGTGCCACAAAATCAGGGACTTGCCCGATAACAGAATAGACATTTCCCTTGTCATTGAGTACCTCTCGCCAAAGATTGTCGTAGTTTTCTTTAAAAACATAATCAAATTGCCCTTTCTGAGCAATCCACGAGCCACTACGTATTTCCTGTTCCAGTTGAGTAGGATCCCAACCCGAATAGCCGACAAAAAAACGAATGTCATCTTCATGAACATGCCCGTTTTCAATCATCATTTTTAATTGGTCAAAATGTCCGCCCCAATAAATATTGTCAACGACATGTGCTGCACCTTCGAGTCGTTCGCCAAGCGTGTGCATATAGTGGAGTGTATCTGTACGTACCGGTCCGCCGTAATATACCTCTGCCTCAAAATCAGGGAAATCATTCACCAATTCGCTCACCTGCATCCGCACTGATTTATTGAGGATAAAACCTATCGTACCTTCTTCTCTATCATGTTCGCACAACAAGACCACAGACCTGCGGAAGTAAGGGTCCAACATAAAAGGCTGCGCTAGTAGCAGATGACCGGAATGTATTTTTTTTAACTTTTTCATTAGATACAAAACATCTCTGGCAAATGGTAAGATTAAGACAGTGAAACCCGCCTTTTGGTCACGTTTTTTAATGCTTAAATGTTGTAATGCGATAATGTTTTTGAATGAGTGAATGAGTGAATTTTGAATGAGTGAATGTGTAATGCAATAATGTTTATTCTCTTGTTGAATTAACGCATTTCATCATTATCACATTGTAGCATTAAAAACATTCACTCATTCGCTCATTCAAAATTCACTCATTCAAATACATTCAAACATTATAAATAAGCGTTTCTGTGGGAATTTTACGGTTGACTTTTTTGACCATGCCTTGCAAGACTTTTCCCTTACCGCCTACCTCAGTGAATTGGGACGCGCCTGCGGCGAGCATATTTTGGAGTGTCTGTGTCCAACGGACGGGGGCGGTGAGTTGCTCAATTAGGTTTTTACGGATAACTTCGGGATTAGTTTCCGCTTGTGCATCAACGTTTTGATATACAGGACATTGTGGTTTCGAGAAGTTGGTTTCTTCAATCGCTTGTTGCAATTCCTCTCTTGCCGAAGCCATCAATGGAGAGTGAAATGCACCGCCCACAGGCAAAACCAAAGCACGTCGCGCACCTACTTCCTTTAATTTTTCTACTGCCGAAACCACGCCATTCACCGTACCGGAAATCACCAATTGACCCGGACAATTATAATTTGCAGGCACTACAATATCATCTATTCCCTCGCAGACCCTTTCCACCACGTCATCTTCCAAACCAAGAATGGCTGCCATCGTACTTTCCTGTGCTTCACAGGCTTTTTGCATCGCCATTGCGCGTTTGTAAACCAGTTGCAATCCATCCTCAAAACTCAATGCGCCCACTGCTGTCAGTGCCGAAAATTCACCCAAAGAATGTCCCGCTACCATATCCGGTTGAAAGACATCTTCCCGCAAACGAGCCGTAATGACGGAGTGCAAAAAAATTGCAGGTTGCGTGATTTTCGTCTGCTTCAAATCTTCTTCAGTACCTGCAAACATCACATCTGTAATACAAAAGCCAAGCAGGTCGTTTGCCTGTTCGAAGAGGCTGCTTGCAAGGTCGGATTGTTCGTACAAATCCTCGCCCATGCCTGCAAATTGTGCGCCCTGTCCGGG
>CALHBW010000522.1 GCA_937930625.1 uncultured Saprospiraceae bacterium
AATCACTGAATTAAAAATGTGGGATCGGCGGTGTACCATTGAGCGCGTTCTAGGGTATAGCCAAAGGTGGCGTGAGGTAAGACGGGATTGAGCGATTCAGAAAGGGCATGAGCTTGTTTACGCGGTACGCTGATGCTTAACTCACTCTTATTCACTAATTTGAAAAACATAACAGCGTGCCCTGAAACTTCCAGTCCATAAGGCGAGGTTTGCACGTCTTTGGAATATACCCAGACAATTTGTTCGGGATTTTTAGTGATTTGCAGCCAGACAGGATGGCGGTGAGGTTGCCACACAGTAAGCGTTTCATACAGAAATTTAACCCCCAAAATCAGTAAAGTCAAGCCCGCCAATGCACACACCAAAGATAATTTTACTGTATTGGAAAAACACATCAATACCAAAAACACCAATCCACCCGCCAGCAAAATCATTGCCGCCAAGAGTTTCAAATTACGTTCCCGAGTAAGGACGCGTTCTAATAGGTGCAGATTATGCATGTTTTGTAAATATTCACTCATTCAAAATTCACTCATTCACTCATTCCATTGTAGCATTTCATCATTTAAGCATTGTCAGTGCAATCGGTCAAACTCCTCTATCACACTCACGATATTATACAAATCTTCGTAAAATTCGTTCACCAATTTAAAACTAACATTAGAACGGAAGATATGGGGTTCGAGAATATCTTTGGGTTCCCACACTGCAATATAGATGTGTCCATCTGCGAATGACATATATACTTTCTTGTTTATTTTTTCGGCAAATTCATATAATACACCAAAAAATGATTTATGAATGATGTATTCCGTATTCGCTTCCGGGCTGACGTAGGTGATAAATTTGTCGTTGAAACCGGGATATTTGACATTTAATTGCCAATCGCCGCGTCGAATGAGGTCTTTGATGGTGCGCGTGAGGTAGGGGCGTTCGGCTTTGGGGATGATGACGATTTCTCCGTTAAATTCGTTAGCAGTTTTTGCTCTAAAAAAAATACCACGAAACATAGGAATCATCGACCCGACCACCTTTGAATTTGTGCGTACATCCAATTCGCACAACTCAAATTGCTGCCTTCCAATCTTTCCTGTGATGTAGTCTTCACCTTTATAGTACGGTGCTTTGGAGGAGAAAAAACGACTTTGTAGAAATTTTTCCTGTGGGATAAATGCCTTGTGGCTATAGGTCATCTCGTGTTTATTGAAGTCCAAAATCATCTGAATGATTTTAGGCTTGAATCCGGCAATAAACTTCCTGATTCGCCAACCTAAAAACGAACTCCAAGCTGCTATCGGTATCCAACTCAATAGCGCAATTGATGGTATATTCAGGTGATATATCACAAAACCAATCAATGCAAATACCAAAACAGAGGTGGCAAAAAGCACCAACAAACGACGACGAGTTCGCTCTTGCCGCAGCAATTCCGCATGTAATGTTCGGTTGTAAAATAGCCGAAAATCGTGGATGTCTTGCATTGTTTTATTGCTTCATTGTTTCATGGTTCTATTGTTTTATTGTGTTGTCGTATTTTTTGTTTTTTGAAAAATCAATTAAACAATAAAACAATATAGCAAGATAGGCACGAAACAACAACCCTTTACTCCAAAATTTGTTGAAAATATTGTACATTCAAATTTAATTGAATCTTCATCATTACTTTTATGTACTTTTGTGTTGTCAAAATGAGTAAATGTTTTTAATGCGTCAATGCGATAATGCTACAATGCGATAATGATAAACATTATCGCATTGACGCATTGTAGCATTATTGCATTGATATTTACTCATTTATTCATATTCTCATTTACTCATTAATTATGGTTCTTTCCCTGAACTCAATCAAAGCCCCCATCGAAATCGAGTTGAAAATTTTTCAATCACGGTTCAGGGAGGTGATGCAAAGCCACGTTCCGTTGATGGATAAGGTGATGCAATACGTCGTGCGACGCAAAGGTAAGCAAGTGCGTCCGATGTTCGTGTTTTTGAGTGCGAAATTGTGCGATGATACGAATGATTCGACTTATCACGCTGCTTCACTCGTCGAACTACTTCACACCGCCACGCTTGTGCACGATGATGTAGTGGACGATTCGCTCGAAAGACGCGGTTTTTTCTCTATCAATGCTTTGTGGAAAAATAAAATCGCTGTTTTGGTTGGCGATTATCTCTTGTCGCAGGGACTTTTATTGGCATTGGATAATGATGAATTTCAGCTTCTAAAAATCGTATCGCGTGCCGTCAAAGCCATGAGCGAAGGCGAATTATTGCAAATCGAAAAGGCGCGTCGATTGGATATTAAAGAAGATATTTATTATGATATAATTCGCAAAAAAACAGCTTCTCTCATTGCGGCTGCTTGTGCTGCGGGTGCAGCTTCAGCTACAAAAGACCCGCATAAGATTGATGGCATGCGCGAGTTTGGCGAAAAAATCGGTATCGCTTTCCAGATTCGCGATGATTTATTGGATTTTAGCGAAGAAGAAATCGGCAAACCAAAGGGCATTGATGTGAAAGAAAAAAAGATGACCCTCCCCCTCATCTATGCCCTCAACCACACCGACCGTAAACAACGTAATCACATTATCAATATCATCAAAAACAAAAGCACTGAGCCGGACAAGGTCGTCGAAGTGCTCAATTTTGTACGTAATAGCGGTGGCATTCCTTATGCACAAGAGGCAATGTATCGCTATCGGGCGGAGGCTTTTGAGATATTGCATAGCTTTCCGGATTGTCCGGCGCGAGATTCATTAGAGCAGTTGGTGACATTTGTGACGGAGCGTAGGAAGTAAATTGATAATAAATAATGCAGAAATAGTGCTACTTGACATTTTAAAATGTCTGCCGACTCGCCTTTTTTTGTAACCAAAAACTGCACATCTTTAATTAAGACAAGCAAACTTCTAATCAAGCGTCATTCACGCAAGAAGATGTGAAAACGACTTGTCAATCGACATTTCAAGTCAAGCAAAAGGCGTTTATTTTATTTCAATAAATTCAAATAATAACGTTTCAATAAATAAAATTATAAAACATAAGTAAAAATAATAAATTAAAGGTATTTTTAATTTGAGTATTTGAATTTTTTGTTATAAATTGCGGAAATAAACCCGTACCTTTGCGCCGCAAAATACCGCCCCTACGCGATTCTAAACAGAAATAAATGGAAAAAATACTCAAAGAACTTGGCTTGGCGACAGTCAATTCAGGTTCAAGTACAGGTGGACGTTGGTTCAATGTAAATGATAACCTCATAGAATCTTATTCACCCGTGGATGGCAAACTTATTGGTAAAGTAAGTGCTACTACCAAAGAAGAATACGAAACAATCATAGCTACAGCAGAGACTGCTTACAAAGAATGGCGAATGACGCCCGGTCCGCTACGCGGAGAAATCGTCCGCCAATATGGTAATGCACTACGCGAACACAAGGAAGCACTAGGCAAACTGGTCAGCTATGAAATGGGTAAAAGCTACCAGGAAGGCTTGGGCGAAGTGCAGGAAATGATTGATATATGCGACTTTGCAGTAGGCTTATCACGCCAACTTTATGGACTCACGATGCAGTCGGAACGTCCATTACACCGTATGTATGAGCAGTGGCATCCGCTTGGAATTGTAGGAATTATTTCTGCATTCAATTTCCCGGTCGCAGTATGGGCATGGAATTCAATGATTGCATTGGTGTGTGGAGATGTTTGTGTATGGAAAGGTTCTGAGAAAACACCTTTGTGTTCGGTGGCTTGTCAGAACATTTTAGCAAAAGTTTTTGAAGCAAATAGTGTCCCGGAGGGGGTATCTTGCGTCATAACTGGCGATTATAAAGTCGGTGAATGGCTGACTAACGATACACGGGTGCCTTTGATTTCTGCCACAGGCAGTACCCGAATGGGTAAAATCGTAGGCGCAGCAGTGGCTTCAAGAATGGGCAAAACTCTCCTCGAATTGGGTGGCAATAATGCGATTATTGTTACGCCACATGCCGATTTGGAAGTTACTACAGTTGGTGCGGTGTTTGGCGCGGTAGGTACTGCCGGACAACGCTGTACTTCTACCCGTCGTTTGATTATTCACGAAAGTGTTTACAACAAAGTAAAAGACAATATCGTGAGTGCCTACAAGCAGCTAAGAATCGGCGACCCTCTGGATGAAAACAACCATGTGGGACCTCTTATCGACAAAGATGCAGTAAAAAATTACCTCAATTCCATCGAAAAAATCAAAGAACAAGGCGGTACGATGCTCGTTGAAGGCGGTGTATTAGAAGGCTCAGGCTATGATAGCGGTTGTTATGTACGTCCGTGCATAGCAGAAGTGCGTAATGATATGGCTATCGTTCAGCATGAGACGTTTGCACCTATCCTTTATCTGATGCGCTACAACGAACTTGAAGATGCGGTAGCCATGCAGAATGATGTACCACAGGGACTTTCGTCTGCAATTATGACCACTAATTTGAGAGAGGCAGAATTATTCCTCTCTTGTGCCGGATCGGATTGTGGGATTGCCAATGTCAATATCGGAACGAGTGGTGCAGAAATTGGTGGAGCATTCGGTGGTGAAAAGGAAACCGGCGGTGGGCGCGAAAGCGGCTCTGATGCTTGGAAAGCCTACATGCGTCGCCAGACCAATACTATTAATTATAGTAAAGAACTTCCACTGGCACAAGGTATCAAATTTGATTTTTAGTGAAACGAGAATTATAATCACATCCGCTTATTAGAACATATTTAAAACTTATACGGACTGAAATTTACAATATATTGGGTTTTAGAAAGTTTATATTTTAAATATGTTCTTAAAGAATACTAAAAAAATATATTCAAATAGCTCATCTATTTTGCTGTTTGGGTGTTTTACACTGTCACTATCCTTATGATACTATCTTTATAGTCTCGCCGCGTTTTGACAAATAGGATGCGAATTGACAGTGGCGTCATTTACCCGATTTATTATACTACGTAAAATACAACCTATGAAGAAAGTGGCCAGATATTATGATATACTTATCATGGAAGATAGGCCTGCTGATATTAGATTAATACAAGAAGCACTTGGAGAAGTAGATGAAAAAATCAATATTTCAGTAGCTATGGACGGAGAAGAGGGGATAGATTTTTTGTACAAGAAAGATAAGTACCATAATGCCCCAACGCCTGACCTCATTTTTTTGGACTTAAATATGCCCAAAAAAGAAGGTAAAGAGGTGTTGAGAATAGTTAAAAATGATGATAATTTGAAGGCAATACCTGTAATTGTATTGACCAACTCTTACCATCCCAATGAGATTATGGAAGTGTATAAACTACATGCTAACGCATATGTACACAAGCCTTTAGATTTTGATGATTTTCGTAAAGCGATATCTACTATTGTTAGCTTTTGGCTATCAACAGCAGAAATACCCCCAAAAACAGACTAATTATAAGGATAATTGCGCCGTATCGTAAAGAATCCAATTACACCCGCCACTTTTAAAGCCGATGATACCCAATTGTGACATCTCTTTCCCTGTATTTTGAATAACTAAATTACGAAAGTAATCCCTAACCCATAGTTATAATCTAAAACAAGGCGATAGACCGCCGATTAATAAAGAATTTATAACTTTTATGCTTGACAGCTTTCCTTAGTGAACGCGACATAAATAAGTTTACCATCTTGGTTAGATTATTTTGTGCTTCCCCGATAACTATCGGGGTCGTCTTGAAAGAAGGCGTTTATCGGGATAAATAACTGATTTCAAGGCGGAAAATAAGCGCAAAAGAAGCAGCCAAGATGGTAAAGTTATTTTTGCCGCGTTCCTAAGGGTATTTTCTGCATATTAAATTTGTCACATTTCGTGAGTTTTCTTCACATAAATAATGCTAACTAATTTTCGGTGCTTAATGATTATCTTTCGCGAAATACTTATTTCGTACACGTCCTAACTATTGGTTTGCGCCCGAAATAACGGACAGTTATTATTGACGATAAATTACTCGTTATCAAAAAAATGCAAAACGAATAACGAGCGCACGAATAACGACTAACGGCACTATAATAATGGATTATTTGAAAAAACATGCACTCTACCCACCTCAAATCCAAGAATCGCCGCATGTAGATTTGGGAATTATTGTAGTCATCCCTTGCCATGATGAACCGGATGTAGTGGCGAGTGTACAAGCATTGCGTGATTGTAAACCACCGGAATGTGCCGTCGAAGTCATCGTAGTGGTGAATGATTCGGAAATTAGTCCATTTGAAATTAAGCAACAAAATCAACTGACTATCAATCAATTAAATAAATGGACACTCCTGAATTCGGATGATAAATTCCGATGCTTTGTACTGCATCACCCTGATATGCCAAAGAAACACGCGGGAGTAGGCTTGGCACGAAAAATCGGTATGGATGAAGCAGTACGACGATTGGAACAAGCCGAAAATCCGCAAGGCGTGATTGTCTGTTTCGATGCAGATTCGGGCTGTGATACGAATTATTTGCAGGAAATTGAACAACATTTTCAGATAAATCCCGATACAGAGGCGTGTAGTATTTACTTTGAACATCCCACGAATGGCACGGCGTATCCATCCGAAGTCTATGAAGCAATTATAGATTACGAATTATACCTGCGATATTATGTACATGCTTTGCGTTGGACAGGCTTTCCACATGCTTATCAGACGATTGGCTCGAGTATGGCGGTACGTACCAATGCGTACCAAAAACAAGGCGGTATGAACCGCCGAAAAGCAGGGGAGGATTTTTATTTTTTACACAAATTTATCCCACACGGACACTTTTCCGAATTGACCACAACGCGCGTCATTCCTTCACCGCGACCATCGCATCGTGTACCGTTTGGAACGGGAAAAGCAGTTGGCGATTTAATTGAAAGTGAGGGCAGATACCTTGCTTATCATCCGAATGTATTTATTGATTTACAATTTTTTATAAAAAAAATAAATGCATTATACGAAGTAAAAGATGAGTCGCAAATAAATCGTTTTACAGACGATTTACCTGATAGTATTCGTACATTTTTATTGCAAAATAATTTTCCTAAAAAAATAAAAGAAATACAAGCACACACCGCCAATCCCAAGACTTTCCGCCAGCGTTTTTACCAATGGTTCAATGCTTTTTTAGTACTCAAATACGTGCATCATGCGCGCGACGCACATTACGCAAGCATACCTGTGTGTGAGGCAGCAGAATGGTTGTTGAATGAACAGAATATAGAAATTAAAGAGTGTGCAGAGGCGAGAGATTTATTAGATATTTTTCGGAGAATGGATGCTAAAAAATCACAAAAAGGCAGAGTTTATTGAATTTGAGAAATAAAACGTTCCATTGATTCACGGTGGGTTGAAACCCACCGCTTTTGCGAAACTAACGTGTACATCACAAAAGCGCAGGGTTTCAACCCTGCGAGGATGGAACGAATATTTTTTCAAAACCAATAAACCCCGTCCTTTTGCGATTTTTGGGTATTTGCCTATGAACTATCAGCCATCGACTATGGACTGATTATTCCTTCATAAACTTTTGCGCTTCACACTGTTCGTTGATACAAACCTGCATAACATACACCCCTTTAGGCAGGAGTTGGGTGTCAAATTGAATATTGTGAAAACCTTCGGGCAGGTCTTGATTTTTCTCACTGATTAACTGCCCTTGTACATCAAAAATACTAGTACGAATTGTTACATCAGTAGCAAGATTGAGGTGTACCGTAGCGACACCTTTGACCGGATTAGGAAAAATCTCAACGCTTTCAGGTGCGATATTGACGCAGGTAATGGCTGCAATTTCGCTATACTCGTAATCTCCATTGATATCAACTTGTTTGAGACGGTAGTAATGTTCGCCTACGCGCAAATTCGGGTCAGTAAAGCTATAATTTAGTGCCGAAGTACTATTGCCTGCTGCCGGAACTTTTGCGATTTCCTCAAATTCAGCTCCATCACGACTCACCTCTACGGCAAAATGAGCAGAGTTTGATTCGGTTTGAGTCGTCCATTGCAAGCGTGTATTTCTGTTTTGACAATCTGCTGCAAAATCCGTCAACTCCACAGGCAAACCACACGCGCCCGGGTCGCCGACGAATTGCCAGCCGTCATTATTGCCATCATTATAGGAGAAGAGCGCGATAAATGAACCGCCATTGGCATTGACGTCGCGGAGGCGTACATGTTGCAAAGTGATAATGCCGGCTTGATTGTAAATAAATGCCTGAACACCCGGTTCAGAAGTGCGTATATTCACCGGATTCTCACAAATAGAACTTACGAAAAAACTATTCGCAATACTAATAGATGAACCTGCGGGTAAGATAAAATCAAGCGGAGTATTCAGAAAATCCGTCGAAAGTAAACCCAAAATATCCTCCGTGCCAAAGCTAAGGCTGTTGAAACTCACATTGCCGCCTACGATACTCGGAATCTGCTGACCAATAAGAAAAACGACATCGTGCAGACTCATACCCGATGCATTGAGTATCGAACAGGAGAGGGTAGAAGTGCCCGCATCCAAGTCGAGATTATTATTTTCCAACCTCAATTCTTGCGTAGCTTCTATAGAAGAATTGCCCAAAACAAGGCGACGTGACGTGCTACCTGTGGACATAAAATTTCTACAAAAAACCGACATATCATCTGTCAGCAACTCACCGCCCCAATGACGAATCACACCACGTACATTTAAGTCGTCAAAAAGCTGCCAACTACCGTTGGGGTTATTAAATTCGACGTGAGGAAGCATATTTTCTGCCGTATAGATGAGGTTGTTGACCAGTGTACTGTTGAATAACCACAGCGCATCATCGCCCGATATTTTTACATTTTCATGGAGGAGTAGCGAACCGCTGATATTGACGCGCTTGGCTTCATTCGGATTGGTGCGAAAATGGAATACGACATTACGCGTGAGGTCAGCCCAATCCATTTCACGGCTGTAAATATTGTTTTCACTCACATAAATCGTGTCGCCGTTATTTACAAATGAAAATTCATTGAAATAAACGTTGTCATCAAGCGTTGGAATGGCGTTAGCGGATTCGCCTGTGCCAAATTCGGAAAGCGACCAATGCGCCGGATCATTCCACTCGCCTGTGCCACCTATCCAATAATAATTTTCTGCCGATAAATTGGTGCTTACCACAAGCGTAAGCATAGCAAGGTAGATGTAGTTCATAATAGTTATTTGGTAAATGTGAAATTATTATTTGGAGGAAAGGTGCTGATAACTTGTGCTAAATGTAATAAAATTTATTTACACGCCAATGTAATTTTGTAAATATTTTCACAATAAAAACGAAATAATATTTTGTTTTGGACGTGAAAAAATAGGACAAACAATTTAATCATAAACTTATGCCCTAAATCAAAGACTGACAAATGATAGGAAAGTAACCGCTTTTTTGAATTATTTTCTTTTTAAATAAATATATTATTTTTTAATAATAAAACGAATAACGAATAACGAATGCACGAATAACGAATACACGAATAACAGCAATACTCACTCCAATCGAAAACGTACATATTTAATGGTCTTTTTATTTTCGAGGTGCATGGCTTCATAGAAGGTTTGGATACCCAATTCAGGCAAAGGAAGTTCGTCTGCATAAATATCATCATTATGATATTCGAGTATAAGGTTTTCGGATTCAATAATTTCTAAAGTATATTCGTAAAGCGTTGGGTCATCTGTTTTTAGATTAATTTTCGCGCCTGATTGGAGAACCTCGCGATAGCGCGGCAAAAACATAGGCGACGTCAACCGGCGCCGTGCTTTTTTGAGAAAAGGGTCGGGGAAAGTAATCCAAACCTCTGCCACCTCACCGGGCGCGAAAAACTTGGTAATATGGTCAATCCGCATCCGACAAAAAGCCGCATTGTCGAGCGATTCGGCGACTGCTACACGCGCCCCTTTCCAGATACGCGCCCCTTTGATGTCGATACCGATAAAATTTCTATTGGGGTACATCCGCGCCAATCCGAGTGTATATTCACCACCACCACAGGCAAGTTCGAGCGTAATAGGATTGCCATTTTGGAAATGGTGTGCATCCCATTTTCCTTTAATATCCACCGCTTCGCCACGATAATCCGTAACAAAATCATCATCTGTTCGATGATTTTGATACACATTAGAAAAGGTAGCCAACTGCCCAAACTTATATAACTTATTCTTACTCATACAATGCTACAATGCTATAATGCTATAATGCTACAATGAGATAGTTGATTATTATCGCATTGTAGCATTTAAGCATTGTAGCATTATTTGGGACGCTCCATGACTGTACTGCATTTATCGCAAGTACGGAGCGATTCTGAATTCATAAAATTATTCATCACAACGGGTAATTGATTGACAATATCCGTCATTTCGAAGGTGTCTTCGTGGAGTTTGTGGTTGCAATTTTCACAAAACCACATCAACTTATCCACCTCGTCGGCTGTGCGATAACGCTCAATGACCAAACCAATCGTATTGGCAGGACGTTGGGGAGAGTGAGGGATACGCGGTGGCAATAAAAACATCTCACCTTCACGAATTTTGATGTCTTCGGGCGTACCATCTTCATTGATGATTTTGAGCGTAATGTCACCTTCAATTTGATAAAACAGCTCTTCGCCATCTTCAAAATGATAGTCTTTTCTGCCGTTTGGTCCACCGACGACCATAACGATATAGTCATCATTTTCGAGATAAACCTGTTTATTACCTACGGGTGGTTTGAGCAGGTGGCGGTGTTCATCCACCCAACCTTGTAAACTAAATGGTTTGCGAATAGCCATGATCAAGATTAAATTTAAGCTAAGTTTAAATCAGATTTTTTCAATGTAGTGCTTAAATGTATATAATTATGAATTTTAATTTGATTTTACGCAAATTACAAACACTTTTGCGCTTTTTAAAATTGTAAAGTCCTAAATTCGCATTTAAATAAGAAATTTCGCTTTACTTTAAACTTATTCTTCGACTTAAACTTAAACTTATCAGCTTATTCATGAATATTAATTTAACAGGAAAAAATGCTTTCGTAGGCGGTAGCAGCAAAGGTATTGGCAAAGCGGTGGCGGTTGCTTTAGCAGAATTGGGCGCACGAGTGACGCTCGTTTCGCGTAGCGAAGATAAACTAAAAGCGGCATTAAAAGACCTGCCCACTCCGGCGAATCAGCAGCACGATTATCGCGTCATTGACTTCTCGAATAGCGATGATGTGCAGACAAATATTGATGCGCTGACCAAAGACCGCCCAATTCATATTTTGATTAATAATACAGGCGGACCACCAAGCGGATTGATACACCAAGCTGATACAGCGTCGTTTGTACGTGCATTTCACAATCATGTGATTTGCAATCAGATTTTGACAAAAGCAGTTTTGGAAGGCATGAAAACAGCAGCTTACGGGCGCGTTATCAATGTCATTTCGACTTCTGTAAAAGAACCAATTCCGGGCTTGGGCGTATCAAATACCACGCGAGGCGCAGTAGCAAATTGGTCAAAAACAATGGCTACCGAACTCGCGCCCTTCGGTATTACGGTCAATAATTTGTTGCCCGGCTTCACGGCAACAAGCCGATTGGACGAGATAGTTGAAATCAAGGCAAAAAAAGAAAACAGAGGCATCGCAGAGATGGCTGAAATTATGAAATCTTACGTCCCGATGCGTCGATTTGCCGCCCCGAAAGAAATCGCGGATGTGGTTGCGTTTTTGGCATCGCCGGCAGCTTCATACATCACCGGCACCAATATCACGGTGGACGGCGGAAGAACGAAATCTTGGTAGTTTTTAATGGTTAATGGTTAATGATTAATGGTTAATGATTAATTTTGAAATAAATTTATTTCATAAATTTTTCAATACAAAAAAACACATAATTTTATTTTTTAATTAATTAAAAATTAAATTTATTAACCATTAACCATTAACCATTAACCATTAACCATTAACCATTAACCATTAACCATTAACCATTAACCATTAACCATTAACCATTAACCATTAACCATTAACCAT